>NZ_JAKZKV010000016.1 GCF_022808675.1 Parabacteroides sp. FAFU027 | reverse complement strand
AAGACTATATCTTGTTGCTTTAACGCCTTAATATCGCGATTAATGGTACTCTCACCGCAGTTGAGTAACCTGTTCGCCAGGTCTTCGACAGTTAGTAATCCACCTTGTTGGAAAGCTTCGTTGCAGATGCGGATAAGACGATGTTGCCGGAGGGCAATTACACCGTTCTTTTCACGAACCAGAAGATCTTCTTCCCCCGAATCAAGGGTGAGCATTACGGTCTTCATCTGACATTCAGATAGCCTTTTCTTTGGTGAGTTTTCAATTCCAACAACTTCAAAGCAGATCTGTCCCGGTTTCATACTGGCTTGGTTGTCAAAAAAGGGTTGGTACGTTTTGTAAACCACATTCAGGATGGCTTTGGCCTCAAACATAGAGCAGTTCATGCCAGCTTGAAGTTCATTAATGAATTGCGTATCTAACTGTTTTTGCTTTAGACGATCCCATTTCTGGAGAGCTGAATTGTTAATCATAATCGTAGGATTAATAAACAAAACTTCTTAGCAGCAGCCTCACTCCGTTCAGGCTTCGCTACGCTCCGCCTTCACTTCGTGAGGCTGCTGCTAAGATTCCAAATATCATCTATTATAACAATAATTTCAAAGAACTTATCTTCTATTATCCCTACTTCGTTGTCATATGACACAAATGTAGGGGATTTAGGGGTGGATTATAAACAGAAAAGAAAAACTGTTCTGATAATCCGGCAAGCGGCTTAGAGCCGCTGCCGGGGTGGGGTTATAGCGTTCAGCGGCTTAAGGCCGCTTGACGCGTAATGAATAGGTGATACTATTCAGTCCAAATTATTTGAATGCATCCAATGCTTTGGTCGGTCGGCCATCGTTGCCCCAGCAGCTTAGTTCGTATTTGCTCCATCTGCGGGCGCCTTGCGGTTCCCAGTAGAATACGCCAAGACCTTTGCGGGCAGGAACTTCTTTTACCTTTTTGATAACTGCTTTGAGCATGTCGTAGGTATTTTGCACTTTGGTGTCTTCGCCGCCTACTTCTACGACCATCACCTCTTTGTTATAGCGCGATACCATATCCTTCAGGTTATTTCCCAGGTCATTGATGGAAAGTTTGTAGTCGGGATTTCCTTCGAGCCAGTAGGGATAATAAGAAAGACCGATGATGTCGTATTTTGCGTTGTACTTCGTTGCATTGTCAAACCACCAGCGGAAACGTTCGTTGTTGTTGCCCTGGTCCACGTGTAGGATGACTTTGGATTCCGGTGAAACGGCTTTGATGGCATCGTAACCTTTGTTGATCAACTGTGTCAGTTGTCCCCAGTTTTCAATCTTACCTTCCGGATAAATCATCCCGCCGGGAGTTTCGTTACCCACCTGTACCCATTTGGGAGTCACGCCTGCTTTCTTTAACGCAGTCATGACGTCAAATGTATAATCGTAAAGCGCCTGTTTCAACTGGTCGAAGCTTAATCCTTCCCAGGCTTTGGGTTTTACCTGTTGCTTGGGGTCGGCCCACGAATCACTGTAATGGAAGTCAATCATCACGTCCATTCCCAGTTTTTTTGCCCGAACTGCCATCGCCACGGTTTCCTCTTTGCTGCAATGACCGCTTTGCGGATTGTCATTCGGATTTACCCACGTGCGCAGGCGTATAGCATTGATGCCGTGTTCTTTGAGAATGGACAGGCAATCCTCTTTTTGACCCTTATCATTACGGAAAATGTAACCGCTTGTCTCCATCTGAGGAAGCCAGCTGACATCGGCCCCTTTGGCAAACTGAGCGTAGGAGACTTGTGGCAGAATCAACAGGATAGTCATCAGGGAAATAAGCTGGTTGAGCTTCTTCATCATAACATTCGGATAAAAAGGTCTTATCTTAAAATGCTTCATCTTTTCAATTGGTTCAGAAAGTGCTATGACTTACCCGGAGGTAAGCCATAGCGGGGGTTGTTAGTAGATAGTGTGTGTTATTTGATAGTGTAGGTGTACTTTTCAGGGTGGCTCAGATCCATGGTAATGGTGTATGTGCCCGGAGTCGAAATCACGATGTTGTCTCCACCCAATACCAGCGAACCGTTTTTATCCGTGTCGCCATATTTGGAACCCCAATCCTGATTGGCAATAATCTGAATGCCATAAAGGACGGTGGAGATGTTGCAGGTAACGCTCCATTTTTTCGTTGAGGAGTCGTAGGTCATTGGAGTAGCAGTCAGACTCCATCCGTTGAATTCACCGGTTACGGCAAAGGAGGTGATGGCAGTCTTGCTCCAGGTCATGTTGTTGGTATTGGCCTTGACGAGGAAATAACCACCTTCGTCAAACCAGATGTTCCACATGCCGGATGTTCCATCCAACGTATAGAGGCCACTAGGGCTGGAACCATACCAGGCACCGCCACCATCTGCTTTTTCGGAGAATTTGAAGTTTGCCCACTGTGCGGCATTTACAAATCCCTCGTAGTTGCCGTCATTGTTTTTTGAACATAATTTGACCGAATAGTCATTCCAGTCACCACTTACTCCCGGCATATAGAGGAATGCAGCTTGTTTGACAACGCTATATGGGGTAACACCAATCTTCAGCACGTTACTGTACACCGGATTGTTTCCAAATGCCATATAAGCCTTTAACCGAACTTGAACGGTTGATTTAACGTCACCTTTCAGTTTTAACTGGTTCAACAACTTCTTATTCAATACAGAGTCGGTATAGGAAATCGAATATTTGTTGACGGCCACCTCTTCTTCAACAGGTGTTGAAAAGTCTCCGTTCAGCGTATCCATCTGGATGGTGTAGGTCACCGGAGTGCTGATCCCGTAAGTAAGGGAATCCCATTTAAAGCTGATTGCGGTGTGGGTGGATGCATCCGTTTTACTCAGGACAAGAGCCGTATCACTTGGGGTAAGAGCAAATTTACCGGTTTCGGGCATTGTTGCAATATACTTCATGTCATTGTCGGTACACGAATAGAGCGCAACCAAAACCACAAACAATGCTGAAAGCTTATATATGATGTTCTTCATTTTTGTTCTCATTTTGAATTAAAGACTAAATGTCAGACGATTAATAGTTGTCGTTTTGTTTGAGGTTAGGATTAGCCAACAAGTCTGAAGTCGGAATCGGGAACAGGTTGTATTTGCTGTCCACCGCTTTACCAGCCAGTGTGTTTCCTTTCCAGGCCCAGAGGTAATCACTTGTAGTCAGTTTGTTGTAACGAACCAGGTCGGTACGTCTTTGCGCTTCCCAGTAAAACTCGCGGGCTTTTTCCTTCAGGAGAAAGTCGAGTGTCAGGTTGGTTTGCTGGATATTTCCCTGCGTACTTGACGGATCACTGGCATAAGCTCTTCCGCGGATTTTGTTGACATAGCTCAATGCTGTAGCTGCACTACCACCGCTACCGCCACGCAATACCGCTTCAGCATAAGTCAGGTAAATTTCAGCCAGGCGGAACACCGGAAAGTCGATGTCCGACAGGTTGTTGTAGCTGTTGTTCTGTACAATAGCACTTCCGTCTCGGTTTACATTGCGGTATTTGAAGGCCGAATATCCGTCAGTACTGATGGTTACGTTGTTTACTTCCAGGTTTTGACCGGTTGTATAGAATTCAGCGCGTTTATCCATTGTGGTATCCGCTGTCGGGAAGAGTGCCGGTATTTGCTGCGTCATTCTGAAGTTACCCCAGCTACCTGACAGTCCGTTGATAGAAGCCGGTATTCCGGCAGCACCCAGTGCCATGAAGTTGGTTCCGTTCCAGGTTTCATTGGTATTGTCGTAATTCAGCGTGAAGATAAATTCGTTGGTGTTTTTGTTATTATCTCCCAGCATCAGCCAGCTGTAATGGCTTTCGAGTGAATATCCGGCTGATATGATTTTGTTGCAATAGGTGATGGCCTGTGTGTAATAATCATTGCCGGTGTAAACTGTTCCGTTGAGGTACATTCTTGACAATAGCGCCCAGGCTGCAGCCTTATCCGGACGTCCTCTCTCGTTGGTCCGTGGGTCGGCAAGTTGCGACTCGATATCTTTCAGTTCCGATTCGATAAAGTTGAACAGGTCTGCTCTTTTGATTTGTTTCGGTGAGGAAAAGCCCAAATCATCCGGAGTCGGGAACGGTGGATTACCGTATAAATCCATCAACACCCAGTAGCAATAAGCGCGCAGGTAGCGTACTTCCGCGGTGTATTGTTTAATCTGAGTAACATCAGCACTAGTAAAGCCCCGGGATGCAATCTTTGCATCGGTCGATTCATTCAGATAGTTATTGCAATAGGTGATGGTCATCAACATACTCGAATAAACGTAGGTGATAGCCGGTGCATCGGCACTCCATGCCAATTGATGGAAAACGGCATTTCCACCGTCGTCGTTCCAGGTACTTACCGCCTCGTCGGTGGTGTATTCCTGCATTCCCCAGTATTGACGGAGGAATGAACCGTAAATCATATTGGAATAGATGGATGCCAGGCTTTGTTTGTATCCCGCTACCGATTGGAACTGTTTGTCTGCGGTAAGGTCATTGGTCGGCGTTTTTACCAAATCATCGGTACATGCGCTAAAACCGATAATCATTGCCAGTAGTATCAGTCCCAAACGACCGGTTGTGATATATTTCTTGAAATTCATACTCGTGTTTGTTTAAGGTTAAAAGTTCATATTCAGACCAAATGCAAATACACGTGGCACCGGATAGGCATTCTGGTAGCCGCTGTTGGTTTCCGGATCGAGACCTGTGAATTTGGTAATGGTGAAGATGTTTTGTACCGATAGGTTCATCTTAAGGCTCACTTTGTGAAGGAGTTTGCCGAAGTCATATCCGACGTAGGCATTATCCATTTTCAGGAATGAGGCATTTTGCAAATAGTAGTCGCTGTAGCCTTCGTATTGGTCTGTATTGTGAAACTGCGATTTGTAGTACGAAGTATTCAGGTTTTGGGAGGTCGTCCATCCGGTCATCGCTACTGAATTTTCCTGTGGCATGTAATAGGCGTAATGACCCAGGTTGGCGTGGAACGAAGTTCCTACTGACCATTTCTTGTACTGTAAGTTGGTGTTGAAGCCCAACAGGTACTTCGGTGTCGATGATTTGCCGGTTACGTATCTGTCTTTCGCATTGAGCAAACCGTCACCGTTTACATCCAGCATCTGGTCTTCAATTGGTTTCCCGTTTTTATCATACACTTGATGGTAGAGGTAGAAGGTATTGTATGCCGAACCGACCGTATTTACCAGTATCTTGTCGCTGAAAAGTCCGACACTGCTGTCGTCAATCAGGCTGAGTTTGGTAATCTTGTTTTTATTGTAAGTTGCGTTGAAACCTAAGTCCCATGTCAAATCTTCCGTCTTTACAGGTGTCGCTTTGATGTTTAATTCCACTCCTCTGTTTTCCATAGAACCGATATTTTTAATCATGGTAGAGCTAAAGCTGTAACCGTAAGGAACAGTAACTGCATTCAGCAGGTCCTTGGTGTTTTTGTTGTAGAAATTCAAACTACCGGTAATACGATAATTCAGGAAGGCGTAATCCAGTCCGATATTTGTTGTTGAAGTTTGCTCCCATTTCAAATCCGGATTGTAAACCTGCGGGAAAATCGTTGTATATGCAGTGTTGCCGATCGTGTACTGTGAGCCCAGTCCATACGTGGTGTATCTTTTGATCGGGTAGTAGTTGGCAAGACCGTCCTGTTGGCCGGTGATACCGTAACCCATGCGCAGCTTCAGGTCAGACAGAGGTTTTATATCCTTTAGGAAACTTTCCTGTTTCATCTTCCAGGCCAATGCCATAGAAGGGAAGATACCCCAGCGGTGTTTATCTGCAAAGCGGGATGACGCATCATCGCGTACCGTTGCTGTGAAGAGGTATTTATCATTCAGGGTATAATTCAATCGACCATAAAATGATACGATGGAGTGGCTCGGTTTATCAAACGCATAGGTTGGTACCGAGCTTGCGATTAGCGTTCCATCAGCTGAATATGTCGGGTAGTAGTAGTTTGTTGTCAGGAAGTCGTTGTAAGAATATCCCGCTGTTACATCCATCTTGCTTTTGAGATTGGATAGTTCTTTTGAATAGAACAGATAAGATTCAAACAGTTTGTTGAATGATGATGCCGAAGGATTACCATTATATTTTTTACCTCCTGAAAGCAATTGAGCGAAATAGGTTGCAGGAGCAAAGTAAGTATATTGACCTCTGGATGCATCATAACCTGCATTTACGTTGAGGTGAAGTTCCGGCAAAAAGAAGAAACTGTAATCAGCCTGAATGTTACCCAAACTGCGGAAGTTTTTGTTTCGTTCATTCACCTGCTCCAGCATACTCACCGGGTTAATGTTGGTCAGTGCCGGATTAGATTTAAAATCTGTATACTGGAAGTATCCGCCGTAAGTCTGGTCATCCACGCGAACCGGTTGGGTCGGGTCAAAGGTTGTTGCTCCCCAGATAGCACTCTGATTGGCGATCCGTTCATTTTCGTACGAACCTTTCAGGTTCAGGTTTACCTTCAGTTTATCATTCAGGAATGATGGATTGAGGTTAACTGAAGCAGTTGCTCTTTCGTAGTTGCCGGTTTTCAGGATACCGTCCTGATTGGTATAGGCAAATGAAACCCGGTAAGGAAGCGTTTTTGTTGCTCCGCTTAAGCTCAGGTTATAATCCTGTGCCAATGCATTCTGGAAAATCTGATCCTGCCAGTCGGTATTGGCGGTTCCGGGAGCCACTTTCATTGCGCTACCCAGCTCTGTTGCGAGTGCACGATACTGGTCTGCCGAAAGGACGGATACTTTTTCGCGCAGCGTAGATACACGCATATTGCTGGTAAAGTCAATCGTCATTTTACCCTTATTGCCTTTCTTGGTGGTAATCAGGATAACCCCGTTTGATGCCCGTGAACCGTAGATGGCTGAAGCCGAAGCATCTTTCAGTACGGTAAAGTTTTCGATATCGCTTGGATTGAGTTGGCTGAGGATACCGGGGCCGTTATTTCCGCCTTCGATTGGAAGCCCGTCAATTACGATGAGCGGGTTATTTGATGCGTTCAGTGAAGCACCACCCTGAATCAGGAATGAGCTACCCGCACCCGGTTTACCGCTGCTAGGCAATACCTGAACGCCTGATATTTTGTTTGCAATCAATGCCTCGGCATTGGTCACAGGGGCTTTCTCAAAATCGCGTGAACTAACAGTAGAGATGTTTCCGGTCAGGTCTTTGGCTTTACGGGTACCGTAACCGACCACAATGACCTCATCCAGCTTTTTGGTGTCCGGCAGAAGTTTTACCATCAGGGTGCTTTTTCCCCCGGTTGAGAGAAGCTGAGTCTGGTAGCCGATGAATGAGATTTCAATTGGAGAACCGGCATTGGGTAGGTTTAGCGAGAATTGTCCGTTATAATCCGTAATGGTTCCCAGGGTAGTGCCCTGTACCTTGATATGTACGCCGGGAAGTGGCGTGCCCTGCTCGTCTTTGACCGTACCGGTTATCTTATGTTGGCCTTTTGACGGAGCGTTTTGCTCAACGGCACTTGATGAGGCCTGAATAGCATACGGAGTGCCACAAAGAGCAACCGCTACCATCGCGATACGAAGAGGTGAGAGGTTTTTCAAATAGAAACTTTTTCTCATGGTAAATAAATGGATTTAGTTAATGTGAGATTTTATACCGAAGGTTTTCGGATTCAGCAGCGGTTATCAGAACCGGCTTTTTATCTTATTTATGCGTGATAGCCAAATGGGAAATTAGGATTCGAATTTCAGTTTCTGATCCTGATGAACACGCATCAACAAATCTGAAACCGGAGAAATAGAATGGTCATAGTCCTTGTTCTCGCGCATCAGTTCAATCATCCTGATCCGGATGTCAATTGAGTCTTCAATTGAAGCAGTTTTTTGTAATTGAATTTTCAGGTCTTCCAAAGTTTTCATAATTATAGAGAGTAAAGGGTTTTTCAGAAACGGCTTATGATGTTGCTCCTTTAAATTGTAGAATCAGGTTAGGTCCGGTTTAGGTTTGAAATTCAACTTAACCTAATGACAAGATGACATCACGATACAAAAAAACATCATCAGTTCTGTATCAGAATGCTGCCTGTTTTTACTAACTGAGGTTTTCGTTAGTGAAAGTTTAAAACAGGTTTTTGATGACATTCTGCGTCAGAACCAACAATGCAAAAATAATGTCCGAGTCGTGCCTGTTTCAAGCACAAATCGGACATAAAGAGTAACAAAAAAGACAATTGTATCAGGTTAATCCCTTAATCCATAAACTGTTTAGGTGTTTTGCCGTATTTGGTCTGAAAACATTTGGAGAAGTAGGAGTAGTTAGAGAATCCGACCAGGTACATCACCTCTGCCACCGAGAATTTTTTCTGGGCGAGAAGCATGGCTGCCTTCTTCATCCGGATGGAACGGATGTAGTCAACCGGGGGCAGCCCGGTGAGTTGTTTTATTTTGCGGTAGATTTGTTTTGAACTAATGCCGGTATATTCACAAAGCTTATTGACATTCAGATCGGGATCATCCACATGATCTTCAATGATGGAGGTGATCTCTTTCAGCAGCTTTTCGTCCCACGATTCAGCCTCGATTTCTTTTGGCGTTGCAATGGCCTTTAGGCGAACCTGGCTCTCCAGCTGTTGCTGTACACCCAATAATTGACGGATACGCAGCTGCAATAACCTCGGTTCGAAGGGTTTCGGTACGAAGGCATTTATACCCAGCTGAAGGCTTCGCTCTTCGGTGGTTTTGTCGTCCTTCGCTGTCAGCATGATAATGGGTACAGCTGTCAGGTTGTGTTGCTTTCTCAGCAGACGGCACATCTCCATCCCATCCATGACCGGCATCATCACATCGGCGATAATCAGGTCAGGTTTTAGTGTCACAGCCATATCCAACCCGGTTTTTCCGTTATGTGCCAGTTCGTAGCGGAATTCATTGGAAAGCGATTGGGCGATAAATTCACTGATTTCGAGATTATCTTCCACAATCAGAATCAACGGTTGGTCCGTTGCATCCGGTTTTTCAATACCAGGTAAATTATGCTGATCGGTTAACTCCGGGTCGATAACCGGAAGTATGATGGTCAGGGTAGTCCCTTTATCTTCTTCGGAAGTAATAGAAATCGTTCCGCCGTGTAGCTCTACATAGTTCTTGACCAGATACAACCCAATACCGGACCCCTCCTTATCATTGACCGTCTTTCTTGATTGGAAAAAACGGTCAAAGACAAATGGCAAATCTGCCTTAGGTATGCCAATGCCAGTATCGCTGATTTTCAGTTCGAGCTGATTACTTTCAGTCGGGGAAATGGATATTTCGAAGCTAATTTCACCTCCTTCCCGCGAATATTTACTGGCATTAGAGATGAGGTTGGTTAGCACCGATTCCATTTTCAGTACATCCATCTTTACCCAAATCTTCTCATTTGAAGTTACGAACCGGGCGTTGAGGTGACGGGCATTGAAGGCCTCTTCAAAGACCGAAAATATCCCTCGGGCGAATTCCACAAACTCAGCTTTCGAAGGAATCAGAGTTGCATCAGCCGAACCGTCGAACCGTTCAAATCCGATCACCTGCTGAATCAGGCTATTCAATCGCAGGGCATTTTGCTGAATCAGCTCCAGCTGCTTTTTCAGGGGAGCTTGTTTGGTCTCGGCAAGCAGTTTGCTGACCGGTGCAATAATCAGGCTCAACGGCGTCTTGAACTCATGTGATACGTGCGTGAAAAAGTCAATCTTCATCCGGGAGAGTTCCAGCGTTTTCTCCTTCTCGAACCGTTCGATTTTGATGCGTTGGCGGATTCGGTAATAGTTGATGCACCAAGCCACAAAGCCTGCAAACAAAAGTGCATAAAACAGTTTTGCCCATACAGTCAGATACCACGGCGGGGTAATAATCAGCCGGAAATCCAACGATGATTTTATTATTGAACCATCCGGAGCCATCCGTCCGAAACTCAGATTGTATCTACCCGGAGACAAATTGGTATAGGTAATTTTGTCTGTAAGATTTTGCGTAGAGCGCCATTCATCATCCACCCCATCCACGCGGTAGAGGTAGTTTTTGCTCTTTTCGCGGGAGAAGTTCAGGTCGGAAAATTCAAACGAGATATTATTCTGGTTGTATTTCAATGTAACCTCATCGGCATAACGGATGCTAGGCCCATCGTAATCCTTTCCGGTTTTGAATAAATGGTCATTGACATAGAGAGCCGTCAGTGTTATGGCCGGTGGTGTTGTCTTCTGGGTTGCAATGGAGGGGGAGAATTCCAGAAACCCATCCACACCGCCAAGATAAATCTGGCGATTGGCCGTATCGTAAAAGCTGCAGGAGTAGGATTTATTGATAAGGTCAGTCGCATGAATCTGCAAACTCTTTTTATCCAGCACAAAGATTCCTTCCGAAGTCGTTACCCAAATGTGACCGTCTTCCTCAGTCAATACGCGGATAAACAGGTTTTTCAGTCCACCCGGCTCGATGTCTTTTCTCTCGTTGGTGCGCGGGTTGAGGCGGGTGAGTCCGCCATTGTACCCAAACCAGATAAAGCCTTCCCGGTCACGAATCATGCAGCTGGCATTTTTCCCCGGTTCATTGGGCTTAATATTGAAATGGGTAACCCGTCCGCTTTTTGTATCTATTTTGTTGAATCCCGCGTTGTAGGTCAGCGCCCAGATATTTCCCTGCAAATCCATCAGCATCTGGTTGATGAAATTGTCAGAAAGGCCGTTGCTGCGGCCGTTTTTGTAGAAGTTTTGTTCGGCTATGTAGGTCTTGTCCGCGCTGGCCAGCAGCTTCGCTTTGTCCACCACGAAGATTCCTCCGAGGCACGTTGCAATCCAGAGCCGACCCCGTTTGTCTTCCATGATGTTGTACGCCCATTGCGCGTTTCTCGTATGGCTTTTATCCACGATGTTGTAATGGACAAACTGACGTTTGTCGTAGTCGAAACGGTTGATGCTGCCGTCTGTCGCCACCCACAGGTTGTGCGTATGATCCTCATATATGCAGCGAATCCGGTTGTGAGAAATCGGGTTGCGGCTTTCCCCCATCTTGTACCAGGTGCTGCCGGAGCCATCCGCCGGACTGAAAATCAACCCGTTCGTACCTCCATACCAGAAGTTGTTGCGCGAATCCCTGAAAATGACCTGCAAATTATTTCCGTCCCCCATTCCGGTCACCCGGGAGATGGGCACGTATTGGTATTCTTTGTTGGAGCGGGCGAGGGAGACACCGTAGTCCGTTCCAATCCAGGTGTTATTTTGTTTGTCAATAAAGATGCTCCAGACAATGTTGTTGGACAGGGACTGGCTGTATCGGGAGTCGTGCAGGAGATGATTCACCTCGTTGTTTGCACGGTTATAGACGTAGAGGCCGTTGTCTGTACCCAGCAACAGGTTTTTATTTTGGTCAATCGCCAGTGACTTGATGGAGTTTCCGTCGAAGGCTGGGATGTGTTCAATCTTTTTGGTTTCGGGAAAATAGCGGAAAAGGTATCCCTCCGTCCCAATCCAGATGCAGCGGTTCTCCGCATCCTCCAGCAGGGAATTGACCAGCAGGTTGTTCTTCGGGGAATAGACCGGAAGAGCTATGGTCTGAAACCTGTTCGTGTTAGGAGCGAGGGTGCAGAGGCCGTTATAGGTACCGACGTACAGGGTGTGGTCAGTGGTCTGAAGTATCGAGTAAATCGCTTTGTGGGGGATACCGGCATTTTTCTGCTGACTGACATTCTCAATCCGATTGGAGTTTATCGCGTAACGGAAAAGCCCGTTTAAGGTTCCGATCCAAAGCATCTTGCCCGAGAGTGCCATCGAGCGGATGTCTGTCGGGAATTTCACAGGGCGGCTTTCGTATAAATCGATCTTCAGGTTGTAAAACAGGAGACCATTATCCGCACCGAGACACAGACGCTCATCATCGAGCAATGTCCCGCAGTTAATCATCGAGCCCGATTCCTGTTTGTTTTGGGAAAATGGGAAATGCGGAAGCAGGGTATGCCCGTTGTAGCTGAACAATCCCTTATCCGTCCCCATCCAGATTAGCCCTTGCTTGTCCTGGATAAAGCAGTTGACCACCGAAGCGTCGTTATTCAACGCTACATTGTCAAAGGACTGGTAAGGCGCAGCTTGTGCAACAGTCAGTAGTATGAAGTGGGCTAAAAAGATAAGCAGCGAAATTTTCTTCATAGGTTATTCAAGGGTATCAGGTATATGGAGCTTTGCCGGTGTAATATTTTCTGCCGCAGAAACCACGTTCGTTATTTGTCAAAATACTTCAGGATAAATCCCTTGTTTGCGTCAAAGTCGGCAGAGTTGACTACGAACGGCTTCTTCTTTTTATTGAATAACACCATGTCGCCCGAAATCTTTTTAGGATTCATCACGAATTCTTCCTTCTTCGAAAGATTTAATACGAGGTATTTCTTATCATGGACGGTCATCGTGTTGATGCCCATGCCGTGCAGGGCGGTCCGGGCAATGCCGGGATACCAGGTCATCTGATCGACCCAAGCCTGATAGTCCTCTTCCGAATTTTGGGCGTGCATGCGGGCGATTTCGGTTGTGTCCGGTGCGACGAATATCACGCAACTGCTGTCCACTATCAGGGCGTTTTCGGTGGTGTAAATGACAGATGGATGCGCCTGTCCGGATTTATTGCAACCAGCTGCCGATATCAGCAACAAGATGATTGCGATGATATGTAAAGGGTATTTCCGCATCTTATTTCCCCATTAAATCCTTCAATGTGCGGCGCAGGAAGTTGACCTCCTGTTCCAGATCTTTGACTTTCTCCTTTAGGGCAATCATCTCCTCGTTGACCGGTTCAGCCGGTTCGGCAAAGGAGTAGTGGTCCGCGATTTCCTTGAAGAAGTTGTATTGAAACGCCTCGGAGAATTTGGCGAGGTCATTTACGGTAATGTTTTTACGCTTGAGGGTAACGTAGATGGTCGAGTAATTCATATTGAGCAGATGCGCGACATCTGCCGGGGACAGTCTTCGCTTGTCAACCTCCCTGTTTATCAACGCGAGCGCATTAATTTTTTCCATGACATTCCGGTTTTGGGTATAAGAACAAAGAATATTTCCTGTTTGGTTACCCCCAACCCCCTAAAAGGGGCTTTTACCGCAGAAGCGTTATCTGTAGTAGTCCGCAAAAGTCCACTTTAGGAGATTTAGGGGTAAAGAAACCGCCGTATTAATTCGATAAAGACTTAACATTACGAAGTTATGAAAATACGGATAGATAATTATGCGAATGCTTAATTATTTTATTGAGAAACTTTGTTCGGGGATTGAATGCCCTTCGAGTAATATTGATAAAGATTCAAGATATATTGAAATAGTATCCAGTAATATAGAATAAATAACCACGAGGATGGATGGCGAATCCTGTAATATTGAATTCTATTCCACGAGGATTGAATTCTCTTCCACGAGAATGGAATTCTCTTCTAAGATGATGGAATACTCTTCCATGTATTTTTAATTCTCATCCAAGAGAATTGAATGCGATTCCACGAGGATTTATATCCCTTCCAGGAGAATGGATTTCCCTTCCAGAAATATTGATTTCCCTAAAACAAAAAAGACAGAGCTAAGCTCTGCCTTTCGATGATGTTATAGTTTGACGGTCTTCTTCTTGCCCTTTTTGCATTCGAAGTTGTAACGGTCGAGGGTGGTGACCACGTATTTGAATTTCACCTTATCCTTGTCATACGGAAGCTGGTACGAGGTTTCGGTCGTCAGCTTCACGATTTTCGACGGGTCATCGAGGTTCACCCGTTCACCCGGTCCGAAGCAATAGATGCAGTAGCGGGTAGGCATATTGAGCGCATCTTTATCGGCCTTCGGCTCCCAGCGGAGGAAGTAACCCTTCTCGGTCCATTCCGCCCAAAGCTTCTTAAGCTGGAGGGGAGGCGTGCCATCCATGTTGGTGTAAGCGGGCACGAGCGCCGGGTATTTATAGTAGTGATTCATCAGGCTGTCACGGATGCCGCCCTCGTTGCGCAGCACATCGTAACCGTTCCACAGACAATGTCCCTGAATCGCTTTTTGAGCCGAGGCCTGAGTCATCTTACGGGGCAATTGGTTTTTGTCGCCGGTCTGTGCATCGGGCGCCTGCATGGTGCGCACCACACTTTGACCGATATAAAGTTGCTCGCTGTGGACATTGCGCGACCACCAGTCCAGAAGAGTTGTGTAGTCAGCTGCTTTATGACCGATTTCCCAGTAAAGCTGCGGCATCACGTAGTCAATCCAGGCGTTTTTGCCCCACAGAATCACGTCGGCGTAGAGGTCGTCGTAGTTTTGCAGACCATTGGTGTTACTGCCTGAGCCATCAACGGTACTCTTTTTATTCCGGTAAATGCCAAACGGGCTGATGCCGAATCGCACATACGGTTTGGTTGAGTAGATGGTCTCCTTCAGTTCGCGGATAAGAAGGTTAACGTTGTTGCGGCGCCAGTCTGCTTTCTGATTTTGGGAAAATCCCTGCAATTTGCCGTAAGCCTCGAAGCTCTCTTTGTCGGGGAAATCTTCGCCCGCGATGGGGTATGGGTAGAAGTAGTCGTCCATGTGAATGGCGTCCACGTCGTAGCGCTTCACGATATCTTTGACTACGTTACAGATGAATTTGCGGTTTTCGGGCATGCCCGGGTCGAAGTAAATCTGCTTACCGTATTTGATAAAACGCTCCGGATGTTTCCAGTACAGATGGTCAGGGGCGAGGGCGTCGGTCTCGTTGCTGGTCACGCGGTAGGGATTGAGCCAGGCGTGAAATTCAATGTTGCGGGCATGGCACTCCTTGATAAGAAATTCCATCGGGTCCCACACCGGATTGGGCGCTTTGCCCTGCGTGCCGGTCAGGTAGCGGCTCCACGGCTCAAGGTCTGACTTATAAAAAGCATCCGCCTGCGGTCTAACCTGGAAGATGAAAGCGTTGATGCCGGCTTTCTGAAACGAATCGAGCATGTCAGTGAAATAACGCTGCATTTCGGTCATGGTCATGCTTTTGTATTGTGCCTGCTGCACGGTATGAATCCATACGCCGCGGAATTCACGTTTGGGGGCAATCGCCTGCCCGTTTGGCACAGAAAGTATCAGGATAAACAATAGGATAGTAAGACGATGAAATATTTTCATGACAAATAAGATTCTTGCAAATAAAGAGTTACTGAAAATGGCACAGAGAATAACGGCTTAAGAATATGATTTATTGCCAAATGTGCCTGTTTTGCAAAGATGGGCTATTTTGCCTGAATAACCAAATTAAAAATGGCTTAGGAATAGCGGGTTGGCGATATCGGAGGCTTATTGTGATGATGGATAATAATGTTTAAAATAAGCAGTTAGCCTCTCCGCCCGGCGGGTGATTTTGTATTTTTGCGCCCGGATTCTAAAAACTGACTATGGCAAAACTGACACCGGAGGAGAAATTGTTCCGCAAACTGGACCAACGGGTAAAAAAGGCGATTGAAGAGTATCGCCTCATTGAAGATGGCGATAAAGTGCTGATTGGACTTTCCGGCGGGAAGGATTCCCTGGCACTGATTGAACTGCTGGGACGGCGGATGCGGATTTTCAAACCGCGCTTCACCGTGGTGGCGGCTCACATCATCATGACCAATATCCCTTATGAGTCGGATGCCGAATACCTCAAGAATCACGCCGAACAGTACGGGATTCCTTTTGTCAAATACGAAACCTCCTTCGACGAGGCGACCGACCACCGCAAATCGCCCTGTTTCCTCTGCTCGTGGAACCGCCGCAAAGCGCTCTTCACCGTAGCCAAAGAGCAGGGTTGTAACAAGATTGCCCTCGGCCACCATCAGGATGACATTCTGCAAACGCTGCTGATGAATATCACCTTCCAGGGGGCTTTCTCCACCATGCCACCGAAGCTGAAGATGGATAAATTCGACATGACCATTATCCGTCCGTTGGCGCTTACTCCCGAGAGCGAACTCATCCAGCTGGCCGAAAACCAGAACTACCGCAAGCAGAAGAAAAACTGCCCGCACGAGAAGACCTCCCACCGCAGCGAAGTGAAAGCGATTCTCAAGCGCCTGGAAGAGCTTAATCCGCAGGCGCGTCACAGCCTCTGGTCGAGCATGAATAATATCCAGTACGACTATTTGCCCAAAAGCGAACTATGAAACTTACGACTCATAACTCACAACTTTGATATGCAAGGTATCTATTCCATTCTACTGTTGGTCGCGTCAAACGTGTTCATGACGTTTGCCTGGTACGGCCATTTGAAGATGAAACAGTTCAGCTGGTTTCACGCACTGCCGTTGATTGGGGTGATTCTCTTCAGTTGGGGGATTGCCTTCTTCGAATACAAATTGTCAAAATAACCCCAGAAATAACTTTGCTTAATAGCTGCGTCTATCAAACTGTAAATTAACTATATACATCATGCAAGGAATTTATTCAATATTACTTCTCATTGTGTCAAATGTCTTTATGACATTTGCTTGGTATGGACATTTAAAACTCCAGCAAACCGGATATATTAGCAATTGGCCGTTATTTGGGGTGATTGTTTTTTCATGGATGATTGCACTCGCCGAATACATGTGTCAAGTGCCAGCGAACAGATTAGGTTTTATAGGGAATGGCGGACCATTTTCTTTAATGCAATTGAAAGTTATCCAGGAGGTTACGACTTTAATTGTGTTTGCGATCTTTTCAACCATGCTATTTAAGGGAGAAAGTTTGCATTGGAATCATTTTGCAGCCTGTATCTGTCTTGTTATGGCTGTATATTTTGTTTTTATGAAGTAAGTTGAGGTTTTAGAAATTTGAAATTTTACCGTTTGTGTAAAAGAGGGACGGGTGAGGTTTACAGC
The DNA here is from genome assembly GCF_022808675.1 of Parabacteroides sp. FAFU027. Lineage (NCBI taxonomy): Bacteria > Pseudomonadati > Bacteroidota > Bacteroidia > Bacteroidales > Tannerellaceae > Parabacteroides > Parabacteroides sp. FAFU027. Next base: position 73,998 of record NZ_JAKZKV010000016.1, on the reverse strand, counting down.
TTGATAGCTTTAAAATATTACCCCATACCCCCTAGTTGAAGAACAAAAAAGGTGCTCACTATGGAACGCCTTTACTCTTTTAATAAGTTATTTCTACTTATCTATTTTGCTGTTTGCTCTATTGATTTCTTTTGGTTTAATATGTCCTTGTCTGAATCTATTGGATTAAGAGGATATACATAGATAAGATATAAATAAAAGAATGCTAGAGAGAATCCAAGAATCATAATGCCAATAATTGAGGTATTGATTTTTATGCCTTGTATTGAAACTTCTATTTCTGATTCATCTTTGTTCCTATTAAGTGACTTCAAATTCTTGAAAGTTTGAATAAAATGAAGTGTTGCAAGTATCAATCCTAACATTACAATAAGCAGAACAAAATAGAATATAATCTTTGATGAGGTATATTGCCATTCTAATTTGGCTTTATTCCTTTTGAATTTGTCTATTTGATAATTAATATTCTCAATTTCTAATCTATCATTTAATTCCCTTTCATAAATAGTTCTATTAATAGTAAATCTCTTGTTAAAGCTATCAATCTCATTTTTTGTTAGTGTGTTTCCTGTATTATTTGAATTCACCTGTGGTGTATTTATAATTACTAATACAAGAAAAATGACATTTCGAGTTAATGTTCTCATTTTATTATTTCTTTTACAGTTACTTTTTTAATTGGTTTTATCTTGCTTCTTATCAGAGATATTATCCCAATTCTATATTCCTTTAGTTCATTATCATCTTGGAACTTTAATCTGTTTTCGTTTTCTTTATATTTATCAAACGGATAATTTAGAGCCTCATTTTCCTCAAGAAGTTGCTTTATTTCCAATTCGAGCTCACCTAATTTTTTATTTCTATATTTATGTATATCTATAATTTCAATACACATCTTAGCAATGTGTACTTGGGTTTCATTAACTTGAAATGCTTTATTTAAGAGTGTATTAATTGAATCATAATGTAATTCAATATGTGAAATGAGATTTTCTTGTTTCTTTTGACAATCATAACTTATCCCTTTTTTACTCATATTTGCAAGTAATTGTTGTTTCTGCTTTTCAAATATTTTCTTTGTTTGAGATTTAACTATATTTAATATATCTATTTCTGATCTATTGAATTCATTGATATTATAATAATATACTTTTGCTGTATCATATAAGTCTAACCTTATTCGAAGTAGTTTTTTTATATCTTCTAAATTATTAGAACCAAACAGTCTGGAATCATTATTTATTAAGTTTCTGTAAAACATCACCTCTTTTCTATTCCTTAGAATGTCTTTATAAACCCAGTCAATTTCTTTTATTAATTGGGAGGATAAGGTTCCTGATAGAAATGTAAATATAAAGATGATAAATATCTTAGTCTTCATAATAAAGCTTATAATAATTCCTTTCAGATAATTCTTTGCCAGTACAATTATTATGCACAATTTTGTGTAAATTATCGCTTTACAAGCAAATCTATTAATAGACCAATCATAAGATAATCATTTGATTCTCGTGTTACAAAGTTGTTTCCCTTGGTGTATTTAAATATAGTTTTAAAATCAGTTTTTGGTATGTCTACTCCTAAAGTGAGTGAATAATTATACATCAGTTTATTTTTGGGATTAATTTGGGTGTTAAAGTCATAATAAGCTGTTCCATCTAAAATTAAACTATATATTTTCTGTATTGGTATGTTATAATAACATTTACCATATATTTGGTTTGATAAATCATTTGAACTCAAGACTGAAGGTTTGTTATTCTCAATTTCTTTGTATATTTTACCTCCAATACTTATAACAGGTTTCAATCTAAGTCTATTTTCACCAAAGGTTAAATCTAATAAATTGTTTATCAGGCCATTCCAGCAAATATTGCCACTTATTCGATAATTTGAGAAAGTCTGATTGCCTTCAACGCCCAATTGCCCAACTAATTCATTTTTCCCTTTGATGAAATTATAATTCACAGGATAAATAGAAATGAAATTAAGAGAGTCTTTTGAATTTGTGCTTATTAGGCCTTTTGTGTAAAAATATATCGGTATAGTGTTGAGAAAAGAGTATTTAGTTCTGTATTGAAATGATGCATTATATTCAGTTTTTCCGCTAGAAGCTTGTTCTGAAGGAATAACGCCAAACTCAAAATTATTTTGAGAAACAAATATATCCCCTCCTCTTGCATTTATTAGCTCTTCACCCATTAATTTAGTTAGAATCATATTGTTTTGTGTATGCTTTTCTATTTGTAATGGGGTGATTTTTAGTTTTTTTGTATTGGATCCGTTTGTAACTTCAAAGATTATTTCTGAGTTTGTGGTTATGTAGATATCAGCTTCCTTATCTTTAAGGAGGCTAATCAAGCCATATGAGGCATTCTCTATCTCAAAAGATATTTTGTGAGGGTTGGCTTGCAAGGTAATTCTCTCTCCTTTATCGATGATATTAGGTTGTCTTTTTGAAATTAGATTTGTCTTTAAATTAGAGTTGAGGCTATTAAATGTGCTATTATCAATGATATATCCATTTAGCTCAACTGGGCTGAAGTCTAAATTTAAGCTTATAACGACTGAATTTCCTCCAATAGTATTAATATGAGTTTCAGTGTTAAGTATCTGTGCACTTTCAATATCCTGACTAAAACTTGAAAGAGAGAATAAGAAGCTAATTGTGATTAATAGATATTTCATAAGAACTGTACTTTATTTGGGTCCCTTTTTTTTACGGTTTGATTCTCATAAACATAGTTAATGCAGTCTTTCACCGAAGCCCAGGTATTTAATGTGTCTTTCGAAAGTGGCACATCGTAATATTTCTCAGGGTTAACTTTGCTATCTACACCATAATAAGGGAGTTTGTTTATTAACTCCTTAAGCTTGGTGAGAAATACCGTTTTGTGATATTCCTGAAATTGTTTAAATTCAAAAGAATCAATATCTCCTGAAAAATCAGCGACTTCTTTTAGAGCGCATTTTGCAATTTCTTTAATTTGATCTGTTTCTAAAAATGCCATAATGATTAAATTTAATATGATTAGTACTGTGCTTTTTGTTACTTATAAAAAGAGGTTCTAATGCAATATCCAACCATAGATGAATATTTATCATAATACATAGGCTAATTTGCGATACGTTTATTAAGCCAAATAAAATGCGATGAGTGTAGAAGAAAGGAAGTCAAATTATTATAGTAACAATATTGAAATTCATTTTGTTGTATAAAGTTCTTTTTGTAGAATGTAGGTTTTGAATCTGGTGAACTGTTATAACAGAGTAAAACTGATTGGTTACTAGATGCTAAACTAGAAATGGCAAATGATTTATTAGTTGGGGATAATATCAGTGGTGGGTTTAGTAATACTCTTTTCTGAAAAAAAAAGAAGCTGTTTGTCTTTATACGGCAAACAGCTTCCTGATATGTAGATGTCTCTTACAACCACATTCTCTTTATTCCTGATTGACTAATTCCCGAAGTTTAGTAAACCCATCTTTATAAAATCTAGCCTCAGCAGTATTTCCAGGTTTAACAGTGAAACAAGCTCCCCATTTGTCTATGTTGATTTTTGAAATCAACTCAACCAGTTTATCAATCGGTATCCCAGATTCTTTATAAAACATTTTCATTCCTCCGCTGAATTTAGTGTTATTATATCGTTCAAACATAAACTCATTTTCTTTGAGTGCCTGGTATATTTTATCTCCTTCTGTCATTGAACTTTCATTCAATTCAATCGACTTTGGCAATTTTCGAAGCCCGTCTCTCATTTTTTTTACTAGACTAACTTTTAAAATACCTGTTCGTAAGGAATATATGTCATAACAAACTTGTGGGGGTAGATTCTCTTTTTTGTATATAGCAGCAATCATATCAACATACTCATCGCCAGATGGCCGGTCTATTGCGCCATCGTCTTCAGGGGTCCATGCTCTACCACTATTCTTTTTAGCAATAAATTCAGGTATTGAAAAAATTTCCGGTAGATTACATTTCTTACTGGCTGCTTCAAAATCGAAATTTGAATACAATTCTGGTTCGATTTCTTTGAGTAAAAGAAGGGCAATATACCTATGTTGACCATCGACTAAAGCTTTTAAGGATTCACCCCAGGGGATTTGAGTACGCTTTATTTCCCAGTTAGATAATGAGATGCCTTTGTTAGAGTCAACTGGGATAATCTCTATTTTTTCTAACTGGCATTTTTGAGTAACATCTCCTGTTAAGTATTCAATCTGATTAATTTCAGGAACGAAACCATCAAGCTTTAAACGATAGTATTGCTCTTTCACATGAGACTTGTTGATATCGCGATTAATATCACGACTGAAAAAAACTACTGATTCCATCTTATTTACTGTTTTAATTTTGCGTCTTATTGACATTGCAAAGTTGGCTTGTTTGGACAGCAGTATAGGAGATAAAAAAATCCCACATTTCTTTATCTCTTAAAAGCGATTAAAGAAAGTGGGACTCCTTTTTTTGAAAATACAGACTAACTGTAGTAGCAATTGAGCCTACTTTTGTTATAATCTTTGTATTTACTCAGATAACCTGATATATGTGATGCAGTTAATTTGGTTTCATCAGTATATATTCCAGTAAAAAGAATTAAGTCTACAATAAGCGCTCTTTTGTTCCCATCTTTTTTAGCCCTTGTATCAATTTTAAGCACTTTATCCAATATGTCTAATAAAGTCTTTGAGAAATAGTAGATTTGAATAGAAACGGGTTCTGCACCAGATCTATCACCATGATCGAACCACTCTCCTTGTCGCATAAGACTGCCATTTTCTATTTCTTGCAATCCATCTCTACATAATAAGTAAATGTATTTTATCGCAGTGATATTGTCAATTGTGATACTATGTTTTCCCTTGATCTTTAAAGTAATAGATTCTACTTTCTCGCGATGTTGTTCGATGCTGGTTGTGAATCTTTTTAATTGTGTCTCAGGTGTATCTTTAAAATCTATCCCCTTAATACAATAACCTTCACAATAGTCATATACGAACATTAGCAAGTACCAGAATTTCTCTGGATCTAGATCTAATGCTTTCAAAGCATTCTGAATATTGGGTTCTTTTAAATATTGGTCATAGCAAAATTTCTGCTTTAGATTTTCCTTATATCTCCTTCTAAACTGATCTACATAATGATAACTAAAGTCTTCGTATGGTTCTTCTGCATCATATTCAATTGTTGAAAGCAACGATATCATTGCATCAATTACATAGCTTAGCTTTTCATCGTCTAGTTGATCTCTTTCTTGCATGGCTTTATTAAAAATAAAAGTCTGCAATCATGCTAGATTGCAGACAATGGTTAAAGACAAAGTTGTTTGTTTCCTTTTTAGTCTTTCTTTAGTCGTTCGTTAATATAGAGACACAACAAATTATTTTATTGGTGCAAATCCATTTTCTCGCATCCAATAAATAGCACTTCTTATATCTGATTCTGAGAACTTCTTTTTTTCTTTGGCCCAATCATAAACACGGTTGATGATTAATCCTTCTGAAAAAAAATCTTTTCGTTTAATTACTTCAATCCAACAAGCATATATAGTCGCAACAAGTTCTACATCGTTTGTTTTTCTCTTTTTGAATGTACGAATAATGTATTGAATATTTTCGTTTTCTTGAGAATAGTAATTTTGATAATACTGTTTGTATTTGTGTAAACCATCAAGAGGTATATAAACATATTGTTCATAAGTGCCTCTATTTACTTTCTCAACCTTAAACCACTTTTGTTTCTCAAATTCAGAATCAATTGTATGCATAAACTTTCTATCATATGGTCCTGCTGTTTGTTTTGCATATCTTTCGCTAAGACACATATTATTAAGTTCTTCGCATAGGTAAACTATCTTCTGAAATTTTACGTGGCCAAATGTAGGTTCATTATGTAGTTGACTTGCTATTTCAGCAGCAAGTACAGCTCGTTTGAAATAAATATTTTTAGTAGATTTTCTCTCTTCTAATTTTACTAAGACAATAGACTCTTCGTTTTTAACTTCATTAAAAATAGAATCAATGTCAATTTCAGATCCATCTAATTCATATTCAAAATCAGAATGCAATTCATTAAATTGCTCGAGTTCTTTTTTAGTTTTTGGGTATAGGAAACCTAAAGAACTCATGAGGCAGTTGATAGCCTGTTCGTTATTTTGTTTTCTTGTTGAGTTCATTTAATTCTAAGCATTCGGTTACCTTGTTAAAGACTTCATTTTTGTAGTATCTGATTGTATCTTGAGTTAACCCAAGTTCTGTTCTCAATTTTTGAAGTAGGTGACGAGGAAGCTTTCGTCCATTACGTTCATAGGTTGAATATGTGAGGAAAATTATTTTATGTTTTTCTGTGAGTTTCGATAATGCAAACTTGACAATTTTATAATGTTCATTTGTTATACTAAACCCCATATTTTCTTGATCGCATTCAATTTCAGGGAAATCCCATACAATTTCTTCTGAGCCATCATATGGGTAGATATTTATTCCGTTCTTTTCATTATGATAATCAACCAATTCGTTATGGGCAATTCCATATAAATAAAATAGTATTGCTTTGTCTGGGTTTATATGTTTAGCCTTAGCTTCGCTAAAAGAAGCGTGTTTCCAGAATTTTTTAAAAGTACGGTTCGCTATGATTGATGCTTCTTCAGCCGAGAGCTTCCAACTTTTACAAATAATCTCTGTTTTTTGAGTGAGATCATTTGAAAACCGAAATACAAAGCTCTGAAACGCCGCTCTTGATATGCTTTCATGAGATGGCTCTTTTCTTTTCTTTATTAATTCTACAAGCTCGTAGGTTGGTGTTGTTTCGTAATCCTTCCAATGTGACATACTTATTCATTATACTACTAAAAACCGTTGGAACGATTTTAGTAGTTATTATGTGGCGTGTTTACAAATGTACAACTTTCAGTTGAACATATATAAAACATCAAAAAGAAGATGTATGAGACCTCCCCATATTTCTTCTTCAAGCAAGTGGAGGCCAATTAAATTCAATATTTTATGAACGATTTTTTACAGAAAAACGAAGACAAAGGAAATGGAAAACATGTTCTTCGTTTAGTTATTAACCAACAAAACTACGAATGGCATCAGCAGTATATCACTGGAGCCGAAGTGAGAACCCTGGGAAATATTCCAGAGAATGAGGAGTTATATCTCGCAATTAAAAACCCGTGGGATGATGAATTAATCCAAATCGAAACTAATGTCGATTTAGCAAGACCAGGATTAGAGCGTTTCTATTCTAAAGCGAAGATTTATACCATTATAGTAAATGGGCGTGAGAAGAAATGGTCAGAGCAAACAATAAGCTATGAACAGGTCGCAATATTAGCGTTTGAGAATTACGCTGAAAGTGAATCCATTGTGTATACTGTAAATTATACCAATGGTCCATCGCAAAACCCAGAGAGCTCAATGGTGAAAGGGGATACAGTGGTAGTAACTAATAAAATGATTTTCAATGTCACAGCAACTAATAGATCGTAGTCCTGATTTGAAGCAACTCAGGGATTTGGGGTATGAAATTCAAATAAAAGGTGGATATTTACTTATCCACCACATACCCTATGTAAATCAAGCCCAAGAGATAAAATACGGAGTCCTGGTTAGTGACCTTAATTTACGAAACACAACAACCACCGCACCTCCAAGTAGCCATGTTGCATATTTCATTGGAGAACATCCATGTAATAAAGATGGTAGCAAAATAACTGCAATTCAACATGCCAGTAATACTCAGAGATTACAAGACGATCTTGTTATTAACCATTCATTCTCAAACAAGCCTCAAAATGGTTATCCTGACTATTATTGTAAAATGTCAAGGTATGCAGAAATTATATCAGCTCCAGCTAAATCAATCGACAGCTCTGTCACAGAGAAGACTTTCAAAGTCATAGTAGATGAAAATGAAGATGCGGTTTTTCGATATTTGGATACGAACTCAAGTCGTGCAAATATCAATCATATCTCAGCGAAATTTAAAGGTCAAAAAATAGCAATAATTGGTTTAGGAGGAACCGGTGCGTATATTTTAGATTTTGTTGCAAAGACACCTGTAAAAGAAATTCATCTTTTTGATGGTGATGAATTCTTATTACATAATGCCTTTAGGTCGCCAGGTGCCGCCTCTTCTGATGATTTGAATCAGAGAAAACCCAAAACGCAGTATTATGAAGAGATATACTCAAGGATGCATTTGAATATATTTTCTCATAATACTTACATCGGTGTTGATAATATTGATGTTCTACAAGGGATGTCGTATGTCTTTATCGCAATAGACAAAGATTCTGTGAAGAAATCTATTATTCAATATTTGCTCAAATTAAATATCCCATTTATAGATGTTGGCTTGGGGGTTAATCTTGTTGATGATTGTTTGATAGGTAGTGTTAGAGTAACAACTGGCACCCCAGATAAAAACGATCATTTATTTGACCGTATTTCTTGTGGTGATGATATTAATAACGAATATGCGTCTAACATCCAAATCGCAGACTTAAACGCTTTAAATGCAATTATGGCTGTTGTTAAATGGAAAAAGTTGAGTGGTTTCTATCAGGATTTAAGACAAGAACATAATTCTTCTTATTCAATAAACGTTTCACAACTTGCTAACGATGATTGTACAGTATAAGTTTGTTGATACAATCCCTGATGTATTGGAAGAAGGTGTTCTGTATATTTCTATACTTTATTGCACAGCCATACACAAATGTGTTTGTGGCTGTGGCAATGAAGTTGTAACACCTCTTGCCCCAGAAGGGTGGAAGCTAATATTTGATGGCAAATCAGTTTCTCTTTATCCATCAATTGGAAATTGGAATTTTGAGTGTAAGTCGCACTATTATATAACCAATAGTGAGGTTAGAATTGCTAGAAGTTGGGATGCAATGATAAACCAATCACCTCAGAAATCTGTGGTGAAAAAGAAAAGGTCGAAGAAAAAAAGAAAGAAATAGAATCAGGAAACTGAATACGGCGTTGAATAAGTCAACTTTTGTTCTTCTATATATTCTGTTAATTGCATATCTCTGACAAGATGGCAGATTGGTGTGGTGCTGGAGTACAAAATTGATGCCAAATCTGACAAAAAAACAATTTGGCACTAATTTTGAGATTAGATAAGTCTTGTCGATAACTTGGCATTTATCGACTTGATTTTGGTTGATTATAGTGGTAAACAACCTAACGTGTAGAATAATACTTGTTTGAAAAGTTGCGCAAAGGTAGTATAATATATTTTACTCTCGCTGGCTGTTAAGTGTATTTTGCATGAATTAACTATATCCACTCTGTGTTCTGCAGCTGGAAAGTGCAGACGGAAATTTTCCGAACCGTTAGTATTTCGGAAATAAATCAATGTAAAGATGGCGAAAAAAGTTACATCAAAACAAGTGGCTACGCAAGCTTCAAAAATTTTGCAGGACAATCGTTTTAGCAAAGCCAGTAAAAGCGTTGCGGGTAGTGCATTATCTCAACGAGAAAAGAAAAGTAAATAGAGCTAATGAGCGAGTTGGAGGGGTCTTATAATACCCCTCATCATTATTTAAATTCTAATATTATCCTAATGAGCAATAAAAGCAAAATTAAATTTTATCCTGTCGGAAATGCTGACAATGTTTTAATTAAAGGAGCAGACGATACAACTATTATTGTAGATTGTCAAATAAAAAAGAGTGAGACTGATTCAAATGGCGTTACTAATTTTGACGTCAAGAAAGATCTAATAAAAGAGTTGAAAAAGGATTCATCAAATAACCCTTTTGTGGATTTGTTCGTGTTATCTCATCCTCATTTAGATCACAGCTTGGGGTTTGATACTAATTATTATACCGGTAACCCCCAGGACTACAACGATTCCAATAGGAAAAATGAAGAAATAATTATTGGTGAGATGTGGGTTACTCAAAGAGTATTTGCAAATGATATTTGTGAGGAGGCAGTTGATATTCGCAAGGAAGCAAAAAGACGCAGAACGCTTTTTGAAACTAATCCTACAGAAGCTGATAAATATGGAAATCGACTGAGGATAATTGGATATAATGATCAGGACAAGACTGTCGAAGGATTGCATTATATCCCTGGTCAATTGGTGAGTAAATTTAATGGGAAAACAAGTGGATTTATCTCGCTTTTTATTCATGCTCCATTTAAAGCTAGTTTGGTAGCTTCAAAGTTAGACGATGATCACAACTCAGCAAGCATCGCTTTTCAAGTGCGATTTTCTTCAGTAAAAAATGGATCTATAGTTTCTCGGTTGATGATGAGTGGAGATTCAGACCATTACGTATGGCAAATGATTAAGGATAAATCAGAAGAAAAGGGTAATCAAGATAAATTAACCTGGGACTTGTTCTTGGCTCCACATCATTGTTCGTGGATGTTTTTTAATGATACTCCTTATGACAAGAATAAAGATCCTAAAGATTATGCTTTGGAGGTATTGGATTATAAAACAACAGGTGCTGAAATTATCTCATCTTCGGTTGAAATTCTTGATAATGACGCAAATCCTCCATGTCATCAGGCAAAGGATGAATACGTTGCTAAGGTTGGTAAATCTCATTTTAGAAATACAGCTGTTAATAAAGACAAGAAAGCTCCACAGCCAATTGTTTATTTGATAGATGAGGATGGATTCACTTTTGAAAAAATGGCTGAATCTGCGGCATCAACAGTTTTGACGCATTCAACACCAAGAGCAGGACGTAGTATATGTTAGAATATTCCTATAACCTAATTCAAGGTGTGAAAACTGAGAATCCTTCGGATTTGAAGATTGCAAGAGCTAAGTCTATAGCTCTTGCAATTCAAAATCATCCATATGTTATATCATCTGAGTTCAGACAAAGGGCCGATGGTGCAGAAGTAATACTGGTTACGTTCGATGTTGAAGTTTCTCAAAATCCAAAGAATGGAATATTGGACAATGAAGATATCGCCATTATTATTCATCCGGAAGACAATACATTTCCGGAAGTGTATGCTTTAAGAGAAGATTTTAAGTTCGGTCTACCTCATACAAATACGAAAGAAGATGAAAGACCAATAAGCCTCTGTGTCACTGAACAACTTTTTTGTGAAGTCAGACACTCATTCATACCCTTTGAGTTTATTGAATTAATACGAAATTGGCTAAGACTTACAGCTAAAGATACCCTTCATAGAGAAGACCAGCCTTTAGAACCCTTTTTAATATCTGACGGCGCTGTGATAATTCCTGATAAAAAAGGTATTCTATCAAGTTTTACAATTGAGTCTTTAAATGGTCAGATGTTATTTAAGATGGTTCAAGGAAATGATAACTATGGTTCTTCATTTTGTATTTCTTATGAAGCTGACATTCAAAAGACTGGGTTTATAAGGAAAACACCAAAAAAAATAAAGGACGTAGATGATTTTGTGTCAATCAATAAGCTACCGCTTTCTGAGAAAATTGTTTCAGAATTAAATGCAAACAAGAGCTTGTTTCTGGGATTGCCAGAAGTTTTAAGTAAAAAATTTGTTGTTGGGTGCCTTGTTCCTGTTAAAAGAAAAGAAACAGACGACAAAGTAGAAGCAAATAACATATTATTTTTTGCTTTAAAAAATACCATTGCTGAGTTAGGGTTGCAAGCCAAGGTATGGTCCACTTCAGAAGAAGGTTCTATTGTTCCTTTAATTGGGAATAATTTCGATCTCAATACAGTTAAGGAGTTTGATATTGAAACATATGTTCCAATATCTGATTTCGATTCTAAGACAGCTGCTATACATAATAACGTAAATTTAAATGATAACAACTTTACTATCATTGGAGCTGGTTCACTTGGGTCACAGATTCTTGGTATTTTTGCTCGAACAGGATTCGGTAAATGGACGGTGATCGATCATGACAATTTACTTCCTCATAACTTAGCCAGACATGCTTTAAGTAGAAATGCTATTGGGTTTAATAAAGCAGAAAAAATATCTGAAGAGCTAAACCAGCTATTAAACGATCAGGTGTTCACTCCTCTGAATGCAAACTTCAACGATATTGCACATGCTACATCAACTACTGAGTTGTTAAAAAGATCTTCTGCAATAATTGATGCCTCTACATCTATTGCAGTAGCGCGAAAACTCGCAAGAGACTTTAAAGATACTGTTCCAATAAGAAGAATTTCTACGTTCTTAAATCCTGCCGGAAAGGATCTTGTCGTTTTGTCAGAAGATAAAAAAAGGGTTCATCGGCTTGATTTCCTTGAGATGGAATACTACCGTTTCATTTTTGAAAATAAAGAACTGAATAATCATTTGGTCTTCGAAAATGAATCTAAAATCAGATATAACCGAAATAGTTGTCGGGAGATTACAAACCGTATAAATCAAGCGGATGTATTAAGCCTATCGGCAGTTTGTGCTAAATCAATTCGAAAACAAATTGAGTCTGGAGAAGCAACAATCTCAATTTGGAGGATAAATTCAGAAGATGAAAGTATTGCATGTTTTTCACAGATTCCTTCAAAATGGCATTCTAAAAAAGAAGATGGCTGGAAGATATACATATGTGATGAACTTTGCAATAGAATTCAAATCCTTAGAAATCATAAGATTGAATATAATGACAACAAGGAGACTGGTGGGGTTTTATTGGGAACCTTCGATATTGAGCGTAAAGTAATGTATGTTTTTGACACAATTGAAGCACCGGCTGATAGCAAAGAATCTAATGTCTCCTTCGAACGTGGTGTAGCAGGGGTAATCAATGAGTTCGAAGAATATAGGAAAATAACTGATAGCCAGATCCAATATCTTGGAGAATGGCATTCTCATCCTAGGGGATGTGCTCCAAACCCAAGCATATTTGATGAAGAATTATACACCTACCTCCATGATAAATTATCAAGACAGGGGTATCCGGTACTGATGGCTATTATAGGTGACAATAGATACAAATTGAAATTTAAAAGTATATAATAATGGAAATGAAGATTATACCGAGTAAATATGAAATTATTGCTAGAATTTTTCCTGCAACAATTGTACTTATTCCATTTTTGCTTTTTACAATGAATTGTGACATTTCAATACTTAGCTCGTTTTTTCAGGACTTACTTAAGGTGAAAATTGTTGGCAATCTTACAATTGCTTTGGTATTGTTGTACCTTTTATCTCAGATCAATCGTTTCTTGGGGAAATTTATATTTGAAAGAATCCTTTTTAGAGATGAATTAGAAATGCCAACGACTAAGTATATGTTGTTTTCTGATTCTAAGATGTCGAGAAAATACAAAATGCAAATTCGGGAAAGGATTAAATCAGACTTCAATATTGATATGCCAAATGAATTAGATGAAGAGACAGATTTAGTCGAAGCTAAAAAGAGAATTGTTGACACAGTCGGTCTTATTCGAGAGAAAGTCAAAGATGGTAGACTTCTATTACAACACAATATTGAATATGGTTTTGCTCGTAATCTAATTGGTGGGGCAATAGTAGGTTTGATTGTTTCGTTATTTGATACAATCTATTTTTATTTAGTTCATTCTTGCACTATTTTATATATTAGTATTTCTAGCACTCTGTTTTTTGGTATATTATTGATATGTTGTAAGCCAATAATAAATCATTTGGGTAATCAATATGCAAAATGTCTATTGAAAGAATACACAGCTGGTTAACCTCATTGGTTAAATCTACATCTGGATCCCGCATTTAACCAAAACGCAGGTAAAGCGGAGTTCGTCAATCGCTCATTTTGTTTCGCAAAAGCATGCAAGCAAGGGTAAAACAAGCAGCCAAAAGGAATCTCCACCTTTTAAGAGGTAGTATTCCTTTGTCTGCCCTTGCATGCACCGTGCCACACTCTCTACTGCGCTCCAGTAGGTGCTCACACGCGGCGCGGCACTTGCTTTGCTACACACAATCGCTCATTCCTCACCCGTGGCTACTCCTGCACCCAGACCCAATAAGGTATCCGTTTCACTACTGATTTATATTCTGGGTCCAGCCGCCACTGATTGCATGGCTCGCCTGCGGGTCGCTGCGTGCTGATCGGTCTGTCACATTTTTTGTTTTCGCTTTCCCATATTATGGTTTTCCTCAGCTCCTTTCATTACGTTGCTCTCCATTTCAGTAGCTCAGGAAACATCTTTTGACCCATGCAGGGAGTAGTTCTTCCATTCAATCATTACACTCTGTTTCACTCTTCATTCCATCACCACACCCTCGCATTTCCCGCCCAAAAAGCTCAAAGACAAAAAATGCGCCAGCCCTGCTGAAATACAGCACATAGCCACAGCCCTCATTATCATTCCGTGCTATCTGTGTCTATGGCACTTGCTCCACTCGCAGCGGCTCGCAGCCATCAGTCAGCAAACTTCATTTCGTTACTCTCCATTTCGTCTGCTGTCTGCTGTCCCCTTCGAAGCTCAAGGCTGTTTTTACCCGCTTGTTTTGTTTAAATGCTTGCCCACCCACCACCCTTTAAAACAGAAAGAACCACAGTTCTTTTGAAAATTAATAGGGTAAGCAGTTCATTTCTCCCAGAATAAAAAAGAAATATACAAAGGTAGGCCGCTTCCGTCGTGCCTGTAAAGGTCAAGCCCTGCGGGTTTTTGATAAAATCTCCACCTTCGTTCCTCAGGTCGTATTTTATCAAAAAACCTTGACAGACACAACTCAGCTGCCATTTGATAAGTATATCTTTTTTTTCTTCTTTCTGGGGGAAATTATTGCAGTTGGGTTTGTGCTATTTCGATTTGAAGTGCATTTTCCAACACGTATAAGCAAATTAGCCACTGAAGAACCTTCCAGAATCCAAAATCCATCCTAAACGACATGCCGCTAGTAAATTCTGATAATCAAGCATCGCTCATTTGTTATAGCTCAGACAATCAGTGTTTTATGTTTTTTTATTGTTCGGGTTTTAGTACCTTTATAATGAGAAAGTTAAGGGGAGATAAATCACTTCGTATTCGCTCCTTACCAACTCCAAACTTCAATTTATTCATTAATCACACTAATCATTATTTATTATGGCAAAAATTCAAAACGGAATCCTTGGTGGGTTCAGCGGAAAAGTAGGAACTGTTGTCGGGGGTAATTGGAAGGGCATAGATTATATTCGTGTCCACAAGAAACCTTCAAATCCTAACACAGAGAAACAAGTAAATCAACGTACCAAGTTCACAACTGCGTTGAGTCTTTTACAACCAATCACTCCTTTCTTAAGAGTAGGTTACAAGCTGTTTACTGCTAAACAAACAGCGTTCAACGCAGCAATGTCACAAGTGTTGAACAATGCAATCGTAGGTGATGCACCTAACGTTGAAATCGACTACTCAAAAGTGCAAGTTTCAAGCGGTACATTAACTCCTGCTGTTGGCGGTGTTGCAACTTATGCAAACGATGAAATTACAATCACCTGGACTAACAACACTGGATCAGGTTCTGCTAAGGAAACTGATAAAGCATTGGTTGTAATTTACAATGCAGTTAAAGGAGAAGCAATTTATGATATTGCTGGTGCTGCTAGATCAGAAGCAACTCAGGCTTTCAGCCTTCCTGCTGAATGGGTAGGGGATAGCGTTCAGGTTTACCTGGGATTCATCACTGAAGATGGCAAAGATGTTGCTAACAGTGTTTTTGTGGGTGCAGTTAATATAACTGCTTAATTCTACTACTAACAGAATTAGATTTTTAAAACCGTTCCTGATGGAACGGTTTTTATTTGGTCAAAAGTGGAATTTTTTTCTGCAAATTATGTCCTATAGATAACTAAAAAAATTCCATTCCGACTTCCCAATCTAAAGAGTTATTGTCACATCAGATTCATATTTTCGATATTGTGATTTCTCAACGTGCAAATTATTAATCTAAACCATTTCTTAAATGCAAAAACTAACTATTGATTCTACAGACGGATTTTTACATCTAGCAGATTTACCACACAATTGTATATTTAATAAAGTCGTCACTGGTTGCGGTGGTACAACCATTGTATTAACCAACAACGAATATTATGTGGTCGTAGTTCCAACTACAGAACTTATAATAAATAAGTGCGAGTCATGTCAGCCTGGGCTTTCCCCAACAAAGAATTTATTCGGTCTGTATGGTGAATTTACTTACCAACTAAAGAAGAAACTTAATGATTATATTTCAACACCTGGTGTAAAAAAGATAATGTGTACTTATGATAAACTGAGTAGGTTGTCTGAGTATCTAAATCCAGCAGATTACAGAATATTGATAGATGAATACCACTCACTTTTAAAAGCATATTCTTTCAGAGATGAAGCGATAGACGGTGTACTAGACAGCTTTAGAGCTTATAAATCGTATTGTTTTATGTCTGCAACTCCAATATGTGCTGAGTTTAAACCAAGTGTCCTGGAAGATATTCCAGAAATAATAGCAGAATGGGAAAGTACAGTTACTCTTAAAGTAAGATTAGAACAAACGAATAAACCCTATGTCAAAGCCGCAAATATCATAAACACGTATAAGAAAGAGGGTTATATTACTATTGATGGAATAAAAAGCTATGAGGCTTTTTTCTTTATCAACAGTGTAACTGATATAAAAGGAATTTTAGATCATTGCAATCTGACTGATGAAGAAGTCAGGATTGTATGTGCGAATAACGAAAAGAACAAAGCCAAATTAGGCGGTTATAAGATTAGTAGTTCAATTGACAAAAATAAAATGTTCAACTTTATCACGTCTAAATCATTTGAAGGAGCTGATTATCATTCTGAAACTGGAATGTGTTTTGTGGTTAGTTCTGCTTCCAATCCTCACACTTTAGCCAGTATTGATACTGACATTCCCCAGATTGCAGGTAGAATCAGAACTATCACAAACCCTTTTAGAAAAATGATTGTACACATTTTCAATAGTAATAAATCAGACCTAAATCTAAGCTATGAGGAAGTTGTAGAACGAACTCAAAAAGGGATTAAAGATGCCAGAGATACAGCAAGTCATTTTAATAATGCTCCAGAAAATGTAAAAGCCAAATTAAGAACTGACTTAAAGGCAAAATTGAACGAAATGTATATGAGTTACAATAGGACAGAAGATAAGTTTGTCGTAAACGACATTCTACCCAAATTAGAGCTTTACAATTACAAAGTAAATCAGATTATCTACAGCTCAGGGATTGCATTATCAAAAGCTTATAATGAAAATGGTGCTATGACAACGAATGTGAATTGGGAAACGATAACTACAACCCTGGATAAAAATGCAACTGCCAAGTTGTCCTTTAAAGACGCATTTATAAGGTTCGCAGAACTGCAAAACACCTATACTTTTTCAAACGAAGCAGATCAGATTTCCTCAATTCAACCTTTGGTATCACCAGCTTATCATAAGTTAGGAATTGAAAAAGTAAGGAGCCTTAGATATGTCAAAAAAGAGATTGAAGATTGCCTGAAAAGTTTAGATGTAACTAAAAATGTAGATTCAAAGATTGCAGCAATATTATCTACCAGAATCAGCACAGGCTTTAAGTCAAACAAAGATCTTAAAACTATTATTCAAGATGCTTACAATAAAGTAGGAGTGAAACAGACAGCAAAAGCAACAGATATTTCTAAATGGTTCGATTGTGAAGATGGAAGCAAACGAATAGATAATAAAAAAGTAAATGGCTATAATGTTTACAGATGCAGAACAATTTTCAAAACGAACTAAGCAGTTATGATTACATTTATATTTAGTACGGCTCTCATATCCTGTGTTTTATATGTTATACTAGGTGTTCTAAAACTTTTGCACCTGGTGGTATTACGACAAAGAGATAAAAACAAAAGATTAATAGAACAGATAAATTCCCTGAGATATGAAGTTGCCAAACTTAGAACTGAAATTATTAAATAATTTACAGTCTCAATGGCATAAGATCAATTAAGCCCACTTAGATTAGTTCTGAGTGGGCTTTCTTTATTGGATTATTTGTTCTTTCTTTCCTGCCTGTATGATAAATCTACATCTAAAGGATAAACATCAGAATAGCTATTGAAGAATTTCTGAATAGTGATTTCTGTTTTTCTGACTGCGCTTAAATCGTATAAATTACCAGAATTTGTGTTTGTGAAACCTGTGATTTCAATGTTCAGTTTATCATTGAGTTTAAAAGCATCTGGTAAAACGGCAAAAATAGGCTTGCTTTTGGTCTTTTTTACAGCTATGAATGTTTCCATACCTGAGATATATTGAACCCTGTAAAAGCCTTGCATTTGAGTTTTGGGAAGGTATTGTACCTCTTTTAGGTATTTCCTGAAAATTTCAGCTCTTTCATTGATGTTGAGGTTTTCAAAATCTTCATCTTTTGAAACTTCATTCAGGTTCTGGATCTGATTTTTTAATCTGGTAATCAGGTCTTCTTTTTGAAGTATCCTTTTGTGAAGCTCTGCTGCTTCATCTTCTTTCTTCAATATGTTTTCTTGTACTTTATCTGCTAATAATTGAGATTTAGCAGACATATATCTTTCACCCAGAATTTCAATTTCATCTTTAAGGGTTGAGGTTTCTTTTTTGTCTTCTTTGATTTGTTTTTCAATCCCATTAATTTGAATTTCAAGGTCAGCAATCTTATCAGCAAATTTACCTTTGATCTCAATAAAGTCTAGGCTCTTGAATAGAGCAAAAATAACTTCGTTAGTTAGCTCAAATCTAATAGAGTCGTGGTATTCACATCTGTTAGGCATATATTGGGGTTGCACATCAGAGCAACGATATACATAAAGACCATCGCTTTTATTTTTAATCATCATTGCTCTACCACATCTGCAACGGATAATTCCTTTCAATGGATTGAACATTATAGTTCCTCTGGATTGGTACAGATGATTTTCTTTTATCTTTACTTGCACAGTATCCCAAATTTCAGGTTCAATGATAGCTTTTATATAAGCCGTTTCATTCTTCCTTCTTCTTATGCCTTTATAGATTTCATTAGAGAAGAGTTTACTGAGAAACTGTCTGTTGAAAATCACATCGTCATTATGCCTTATACCTGAATTATGAAGAAAGTGCATAACCTGAGCAACGCTTTTTCCTTCCATTATCATCTGGAATATCTTCCTTATTACGTCACATTCTGATTCTTCATAATCAATAATATATTTGGGATGGTTTCCAGCAGGATTTACTACTTTCTTAAATCCATAGGGAATTTTTCCATCTACTAAAGCATAGGGTGTATTTTTAAATAAAGCCTTTTTTCCTTCTTGATTTCTTGTTTTAATAGCTTTTCTTTCTTCTGCTGCTAAATATGCTGCAAGTGAAAGTGTTAGGATTTCCATAATATCCAGACTTCCTTCATATACTTTTGATGGATTATCAAGAAATACAAGCTTTATTCCTTTGGATATTATGTTTTGAACGCTATTTAATGTTTCTAGTATTTCTTCCTTACGGCTTAATCTGGATAATTCAGAAACTATTACAATATCAGCATCTTTTGAAGTAATATCCATTAGCTTTTTAAAACCGTCACGTTCAAAAGTGCTTCCTGATATACCAAAATCAGTTATTATATCAACAACAGTATAGTTTTCCCTTTCACAGTAGGTTTTAAGCTTCTCTTTTTGCCTAATAACGTCCTGATTGGTTGTTGATACTCGGATATATTGAACTGTTCTCATAGCTCTTATATTTTGATTTACAGTGCAAATATAATAATAGGGGTTATAATGACAAGATATTCGAATACATCCTGCAGGTTCCAGCCAACCGCCTCGGCTTCCGTGAAAACGGCGGCCCTTTCAGCTTGATGCAGCTGAAGGTGATTCAGGAGGTGATAACACTGATTGTGTTTGTGGCATTTTCCACATTTGCTTTTAAGAATGAGACGCTGAAATGGAACCATCTGGCAGCACTTGTCTGCATCGTGATGGCGGTCTATTTTGTATTCAGGAAATAAGTTCCCCCTTCATCCGGACTATCTGTTTTAGAACATAAATGCACCTTCTGCGAAATAAAACCGGCTTTTATGCCTTATTTTTGCACAGATGTAATATAAGTGTGCGATGATTGAGCGGAATTTTATCAAACTATTCGAGCAAAGCTTCCAGGATAACTGGGACTTAAAAGCATTGACCGATTACGGTGAAGACAAAACATTTACTTTCGGAGAAGTGGCTTACGAAGTCACCCGTCTTCACTATCTTTTCCACAAACTGAATGTCCATCATGGCGATAAAATCGCTTTGATTGGAAAAAATAATACCCGCTGGTGTATCACCTATCTGGCTGCTATTACTTATGGTGCGGTGATTGTCCCTATTTTGCAGGATTTCAATTCGAATGATGTCCACCACATAGTCAACCACTCCGATTCGGTACTGCTCTTTGCGGCAGACAATATCTGGGAAAATCTTGAAGGAAATAAAATGGAAAACGTGCGATGCGTGTTTTCCCTGGATAGAATGCGGTGCTTGCACCACCAGCCTGGCGAACATACTCAGAAAGTCCTGAATTCGCTGGATGAGGAGATGCAAAAGCATTATCCTGACGGCTTTAAGCCAGAGCATGTACGCTATCCCCGCATTCCCAACGATAAGGTTGTCTTGATAAACTACACTTCCGGAACGACCGGATTTAGCAAGGGTGTGATGCTGACGGGTAATAATCTGGCGGGAAATGTAACCTTTGCGATTGACTTGGACATGCACTTCAGGGGAAGCCGGTGTGTTTCGTTCCTGCCGTTGGCTCACGCTTACGGCTGTGCTTTCGATTTCCTTACACCGTTGGCTATTGGCGGCCACGTGACGCTGTTAGGGAAAATACCCTCACCCAAGGTTCTGCTTAAGGCCTTTGCCGAGGTTCATCCGAATTTGATTCTTTGCGTTCCCCTGATTATCGAAAAGATATACAGGAATCAGATTCTGCCGACGATTTCGAAGAAACCGGTCCGTATGGCATTGGCGATACCTTATCTTAGAGAAAGAGTTTACGCAAAAATCCGTAACTCATTACTTGAAGCATTTGGCGGGGAAATGACGGAGTTGGTCATCGGCGGCGCTCCCCTGAACTATGAGGTGGAGAGTTTCCTGAGAAAAATAAAGCTACCCTTCACCGTAGGGTATGGTATGACCGAATGCGCACCGTTGATTAGCTATTCGCCATGGCGGGAATTTGTTCCCCAGTCAGCCGGTAAAGTATTGCCGGGCCTGATGGAAATAAAGATTGAGTCGGAAGACCCTTATCATATTCCGGGTGAGATTTGGGTGAAAGGTGAAAACGTGATGAGTGGCTATTATAAAAACGAAGAGGCAACCCGTGCGGTACTTGATTCTGATGGCTGGCTGCATACCGGAGATGTCGGGACAATCGATGCAGATAATAACGTCTTTATCCGTGGCCGTAGTAAGTCTATGATTCTTGGTTCCAGTGGCCAGAATATTTATCCGGAAGAGATTGAGGCTAAGCTAAATAATCTCCCTTGCGTGATGGAAAGTCTGGTAATGGAGAAAGAGGGCCGACTTATAGCTTTAGTCTATCCTGATTATGAAACCATGAATGCTATGGGGTTGGAAACCGGCAGATTAAAGGCTATAATGGAGGAGAATCGAAAGCATTTGAATAAGATGACCGCTGCTTACGAAAACATAGCAGAGATTATTCTTTATCCTACGGAGTTCGAAAAGACCCCGAAACGCAGTATAAAACGCTATTTATATAGTCAGATTACCGTAAAATCCTGAAAAAATATCGCCTTATAAATCGTTGTATATCAGCTGGATATTTTGCCGGATGATTTTTTTGAAAAAAAAAAGATTGAAAGTGGTACAACGTATTTGATTTCTCCATAACTTTGCATCGTTTTAATCAAACAAACAATTAATTGTTTTACTTTCAAAATTAAAAGAAATGAAAAAGTTAGTATTGTTCTTTGCTGTTGTTGCTGCTGTTTCTTTCGCTTCTTGCGGAAACAAATCTGCTGAAAAAGCTGCTACTGCTGATTCTACTGCAGTTGATACTGCTGCTGTAGTTGACACTGCTGTTGCTGTTGATTCTGCTGCTGCTGATTCAGCTGTTGCTGCTCAGTAATTTACTGACGCAAAAAGGCATTGAAGAGAATGGTTCTAAGAACACATTCTCTTTTTTTTTGTCCATAAAATAACAAAGCCTGACTTTTTGACGAGTCAGGCTTTGTTATTTTGATCAAACATTTATGCCGGTAAATTTATTCAAAAGGTATCCGATCAGGAAGCTTATCCCCGCGACGGATGTGCTCAATGCGGCCATTTCCAGGAAGCGGTGTTTGAAGCTTTCATCTTTAGCAACTGAATAGTAGTAATTGAACACGGCGATTATACCTAATGCTGTTCCGATAGTTATCGACAATGATAGAAAGACATTTGATAAAAGTAGGAACGGTAGAATGAGTAATATGACAGTGATTAGGTAAGCTGTTCCGGTATAAGCCGAAGCCTTTATTGCACTTTTGCCTCCGCCTTCCGATTTGGTTGACAGGTATTCGGATGAGGCCATAGAAAGTGCGGCGGCAATACCGGTAATACTGCCTGTCAGTGCGATTAGTCCCGGATTATTTAAGGCGAGGGTGAATCCTGCCAATGCTCCGGTTAGTTCAACGAGGGCATCGTTAAGGCCCAGAACCACAGAACCCATGTAGTTGAGGCGCTCTTCGTCAATCATGTTGATGAGCTCTTTTTCGTGAACACCTTCCTCGGTGGCAATTTGTACCAACTCCGGATATTCTTTGAATGCTCCGTAATTTGACTGGGCATGTACTTCGCCCTTTTCCATTAATTTGATACCAAATGTCACGCCGAATATTCGTGCAATTTGGGTAAACTTCCATACCCTGAATTTATCGGGAAGAGGTGCTTTGTTGGTAAATTGTTTCAACACCTTGTAGTGTTTGAGCTCTTCATTTGCGATATGTTCCAGTACCCGTTTGTTTTCCGGATTCTTTTCGAGCTTTGATAGGTTTCTGTAGACAAGGCTTTCTGTGATTTCATTTACCTGAAATGCGACCAGGTTTTCTATCATTTGTTTTGTCATTCCCATACTTAATTGATTTTATCGGGTTTGTTGTTTTAGTTATATAAACAAAAACAGGACTTTTGGGTTTAGTCATCGAGTGACTCAAGCCCAAAAATCCTGTTATTATTTTGATGTAAAAATTGGTGTCGCTATTACATGCGCTCCGGTACGTCGATGCCTAACAATCCCATTCCTGATTTGATGATTTTAGCTACATTTTTCGACAGTACCAGACGGAAATGTCTCAACGCCTCATTCTCTTCACGAAGAATAGAATGGTCGTGGTAGAACTGGTTGTACTCTTTTACCAGGTCGTAAATGTAGTTGGCGATTAATGCCGGGCTATATTCTTTGCCGGCCTCTTTCACCACATTTTTGTATTCGGCAATCAACTGGATGAGGTTCTGTTCTTTTTCAGAAAGAGTAAGATCTTTATTGATAGCCTGATCAACCTGGATGCCCTGTTCTTCTGCTTTACGTAAAACAGAACAGATGCGGGCATGTGTGTATTGGATAAACGGGCCGGTGTTTCCGTTAAAGTCAATAGACTCCTTGGGGTTGAAGGTCATGTTTTTGCGAGGGTCAACTTTGAGGATGAAATATTTCAAAGCACCCATTCCGACAGTGTAGGCGATTTTTTCGCCCTCTTCGGTCGTACAGTTGTCGAGCTTGCCTAATTCCTGTGAAGTTTCGCGGGCTGTGGTTACCATCTCTTCTACCAGGTCGTCAGCATCTACAACTGTTCCTTCGCGTGATTTCATTTTACCTTCAGGTAGTTCCACCATACCGTAGGAGAAGTGAACAAGCTCCTTGCCCCATTCAAATCCCAGTTTATCCAGCAGGATCGCTAAAACCTGGAAGTGGTAGTTTTGCTCGTTGCCCACCACATAAACCATTTTGTTGATAGGGTAATCATCGTAACGCAGTTTTGCGGTGCCAATATCCTGGGTCATGTAAACAGAGGTTCCGTCACCGCGAAGCAGAAGCTTGTGGTCCAGGCCTTCTCCGGTCAGGTCTGCCCATACCGAAGAATCTTCTTTCTGGTAAAGAACACTATTGGCAAGGCCTTCCAGTACTTTGTTCTTTCCTTCAATATAAGTTTCTGATTCGTAATAGATTTTGTCGAAGTCAACGCCCAGTTTTTTGTAGGTTGTGTCAAATCCTTCATATACCCAGCCATTCATCATGCGCCACATTTCTACCACTTCAGCGTCATTGGCTTCCCATTGGCGGAGCATTTCCTGGGCTTCAAGCATTAGGGGGGCATTTTTCTTAGCCTCCTCTTCGGTTTGTCCGGCTGCAACGAGTTCTTTGATTTGAGCTTTGTACTCTTTGTCAAAAACAACGTAGTATTTGCCTACCAAATGGTCGCCTTTCATTCCGCTGTTTGCCGGAGTTTCACCATTACCGTATTTTTTCCAGGCCAACATTGATTTACAGATATGGATACCCCGGTCGTTGACAATATTTGTTTTTATTACGCGGTTTCCATTTGCTTTCAGGATTTCGGAAAGACTGTATCCCAAAAGGTTGTTGCGGACGTGGCCGAGGTGAAGCGGCTTATTTGTATTTGGTGAAGAGTATTCAATCATCACCAGAGGAGAATTGTCGTCTGCGGTAGTGATGCCGAATTTGTCGTCATCGGCTACGGTTTGAAGCAGATTGATCCACACTTTCGCATCAATGACCAGATTAAGGAAACCTTTGATTACGTTGAAAGCGGCTATTGCCGGCTCATTTTCCTGAAGGTAGGCTCCGATTTCCTGTGCGGTTTGTTCCGGATTTTTTTTTGATATCTTTAAAAAGGGGAAAACAACGAGAGTCAGGTGTCCTTCAAACTCTTTTTTGGTTTTTGATAATTGAATCTGGGTGAGGCTGACTTTCTGTCCGTAAAGTTTCAGAATGGCTTCGCTTACGGCGATTGCTAATTTTGTCTCTATACTCATAGTGATTTGTCGTTAGCATTAAACGCAAATGCGCAATGTTATATGGTTGATTTATATAGTCTTGAGTCTTGAACAGGCAGAATGAAATGCGCCGGGCTTCTTTCAAATTGATGGGGCTTTTTTCTATTGCGCAGCGTAACTAAAGCTCTGTTCTTTATTTAATTGGCTGCAAAGATAGCATATTTAAAGCAGAGGAAAAAAAAAGAGGTGCAATCCTAAAGCTTGCACCTCTTTTTCTCAGTTTTGTATCCGGTTACTGGATGTCCAAATCAGCACCTGGTTTGAATTTGGCAACTTTCTTAGCGGCAATCTGAATTTGCTGTTTAGTGGCAGGGTTGATACCTGTTCTTGCGCTTTTTTCAACAACAGAGAATGTACCGAAGCCAACTAAAGCTACTTTACCTTCTTTTTTTAATTCTTCAGCTACAACGGCTGTGAAAGCGTCTAATGCTTTTTTAGAGTCTGCTTTTGAGATACCGGCTTTTTCAGCCATTGCATCGATTAGTTCTTGCTTGTTCATAACAATAGTATAGATTAGAGTTAAAAAATAGTTTTTTGAGCTTTGCAAATATAAGTTTAAAATTCTCATAAGCAATAGGTCTGGCTAATTATTTCATGAAAAATCCATAAGGGCGGTTTTAAAAGCTTATTTAAGTATGTTGTAAAGCCAATTTCGGGCGAAAATCAGTAAATTTGCCAGAAATAGAACCCTGAAATTATGTTTAACGCAAAGCGAGACTTTCTGCATGGGATACCTCCCGTTACAAAAAATCTGATCATAATAAACCTGCTGTGTTGGTTGGCTTCAATAACTCTGCCTTCCATTTTGAGAAACAGCATAGGTGAACCAATTGATATCAGCTATTGGTTAGGATTGCACTATATTCAGGCTCCGGATTTCCGACCTTACCAAATGGTGACTTACATGTTTATGCATGCTGGTTTTACGCATCTGTTTTTCAATATGTTTGCCGTTTATATGTTTGGCCGTATTGTGGAATCGACCTGGGGACCGAAGCGCTTTTTGATTTTCTACACCATAACCGGAATTGGAGCGGCTATTGTGCAGCAGATTACCTGGTTTATGGCCTTTGGGACATCTTTGTCGGAAATTGCGGCACTTGGAAATCTTTTAAATGGTATGATTACGATCGGAGCATCCGGTGCTGTCTTTGGAATTTTGCTGGCATTTGCAATGCTTTATCCTAATGCTCCCCTGTTCCTGATGTTTATCCCTGTGCCCATCAAGGCAAAGTATATGATGATTATTTACGGAATCATTGAGCTAACCAGCGGGGTTTACAATTCTGCGTCAGACAATGTAGCTCACTTTGCCCACCTCGGCGGGATGTTGTTTGGTTATTTCTTAGTTCGATACTGGAAACAAAAAGATAATCAGAATGGCCGGTTTTTTTTCTGAACTGAAGATTCATTTTAAGCATGGTAATGCGTTGAAGCGTTTTATCATTGCCAATGCGGTTGTGTTTGTCGTTGTAGGGCTTTTTTCGGTGGTCAACCGCCTGTTTCTGGGTACGATTGACCTCTCCTTCTACTTCAGTCTTCCATCGCAGCCCATTGAGTTAATGTACCGTCCATGGACCTTGATTTCGTACATGTTTTTGCATACGGAGTTTTTCCATATCCTGTTTAATATGCTATGGCTCTATTGGTTCGGTGGGCTTTTTCTGCAGTTATTTACCGAAAAGCAGTTGGTGGCGCTCTATTTCTTAGGAGGTCTGGCCGGTGCTCTGATGTTTTTGGTGGTATATAACACATTGCCCTTTTTTGCCAATCAGGCAGGATTGCTTCAAGGTGCGTCAGCATCAATCATGGCTATTGTGATTGCAACGGCATTCCGGATTCCGGATTTTTCTGTGCAATTGTTTTTGATTGGTTCCGTTAAATTGAAATACATAGCTGCGGCGACCATTTTGATTGATTTACTGAGTATGACCTCCGCCAACTCCGGAGGGCACTTTGCGCACTTGGGGGGAGCTCTTCTTGGTTACTTCTTTTTCCTGAGCTATAAGCGGGGACGCGATTTGACCAAAGGTTTCAATAACGTGATGGATGCTTTGGTTTTATTATTCAAGCCAAAGTCCAAGGTGCGGATGAAAGTAAAGTATCACCGGGCCGAAACTGATCAGGAGTATCGCAATCGAAGAAGCAACGATAATAAAAAGCTTGACGAGGTCCTTGATAAGCTCAAAAAATCAGGTTATGAGAGCCTGACAACTGAAGAAAAGAAATTCTTATTCGATGCCAGCAAAAAATAAATGGATATAAAAAAGGAACTTCATATCAAGAGTATTTTCCATGCAGTGATGCTGCTGTTGAATGTTCTTTTCTTTTTTGCGTTGGTAATGGCTACTTTCGCTGACGGCATTTCTCCCGAAAAAGGAGTGGTGTTTGCCTATGTAAGCCTTTTGTTTCCAGTCTTTTTCTTGGTAAATATCTCTTTTTTGTTGTTTTGGATAATTCGGCTGAAGAAATATCTGATCCTTTCTCTCCTGGGAGTATTGTTGAGCTTTCCGCAGTTTTTGGTTTATTTTCCAATGCACAAAGCTCATAAAGAGCTTCCTGCCAAGACGCTCAAAATCTTGTCCTATAACGTCCGTGGGTTTAATTACGTTACTCATACGGAAGATGCGCCTAACCCGACCATAAAATATATTCTGGAGCAAAATGCCGATATTATCTGTATTCAGGAGTTTGGGTGGAGTAAAAACGATGGCTATCTTGACCGGAAAGGCATCCTCAAAGCCTTCAAAGGTTATCCCTATTACCGCTTTACCATTACGGTCGATAGCCGGTGGAATTTCAGTGGTTTGGCCTGTTTCTCTAAATATCCCATTATTTCTTCCTATAAAATACCCTATAAAAGCAAGTATAACGCCTCTGCCTATTACTGCATCAAGATCGGTGACCGAAAGCTTGATGTAATCAATAATCATCTGGAATCCAATAAATTCACAGGAGACGATATTTCGACTTATAAAAAGGTAATCAAAGATGTATCTTCAGAAAATATCGAACGCTTTAACGAAATCATTATTCAAAAAATGGATCAGGCCTACAAGACACGGGCAAAACAGGCAAGATTAGTGCGAGAGGCGATAGACAACTGTGAGCATGATGTGATAGTCTGCGGAGACTTTAACGATGGGCCGCTGTCTTACGCATATCACAAAGTAAAGGGGGATCTGAAAGATGCCTTCGTAGAAACCGGATTTGGCCCCGGCATTTCATATAATGAAAACTACTTCTATTTTCGAATAGACCATATTCTACATTCTCCTTCATTGAAGGCTTATAAATGTAAAATAGACAGGATTAAACTTTCGGATCACTTCCCAATCAGTTGTTACTTCGAATGGAAATGATGATTTGAAAATATAGAATCAATACCAGAAACACATAAAGCATTAAGACAATGAAGAATCTAATCTATCTGTTATCAGCCGCTTTAATAATTACATCTTGTAAAACTCAGACTGGAATGAAGCATAATCCGTTTTTCGAAGAGTATAAAACGCCGTTTGGTGTACCTCCTTTTGATAAGATTAAAAATAGCCACTATTTGCCCGCTTTTCAGGAGGGAATCCGGGTTCAGGCAAAAGAGATTGAGCAAATTGCGCAGAATACCGAGCCTGCGACCTTTAAGAATACAATCGAAGCACTGGAATTTAGCGGAGAAAATCTGAAGAAAGTTTCGCACGTCTTTTTCAATTTGACGGAAGCTGAAACTAATGACCAGATGCAAAAAATAGCCGAAATGGTCACTCCAATGATGACCGAGCATCAGGATAACATTTTGCTGAATGATAAACTTTTCCAGCGTATCAAATATGTAAATGATCATAAGGAGCAGGAGAGATTAACCACTGAGCAAAAACGTGTGCTTGACGAGTATTACAAAGAGTTTGTTCGTGCCGGAGCCTTACTAAATCCTGAGCAGAAAGAACGGATGAGAGCTCTCAATAAAGAGTTGGCTATGCTCTCTTTGAAGTTTGGTGACAACCTGTTGAAAGAGACCAATAATTTTGTACTGGTTATTGATAAGGAGGCTGACTTAGCAGGATTACCCCAATCGGTTCGTACTGCTGCCGCCGAAGAGGCGAAACAACGCAAACTGGAAGGCAAATGGGTATTCACTGTCCAGAAGCCAAGCATGTTACCGTTCCTTCAATATTCCGATAAGCGGGAGTTGCGCGAGAAGCTGTACAAAGGATATATCAACCGGGGAGATAATAACAACAACTTTGACAATAAAGCGATTTGTGCCAAAATCATCAAGCTTAGACAGGAGCGTTCCCAACTTTTAGGCTTTAAAACCTATGCTGATTACGCTCTGGATATTCAAATGGCAAAGACCCCCGAACGAGTCATGAACCTGCTCAATAGCATTTGGACACCGGCATTGCAGCGCGCAAAGGAAGAGTTATCCGATATGCAAATGCTTTCCAATGCCGAAAGGAATAATTACAACCTTCAATCGTGGGACTGGTGGTACTATGCCGAAAAGGTGCGCAAAGCCCGTTATGCCTTTGATGAAGAACAACTCAAGCCTTATTTTAAGCTTGAAAATGTCCTTGACGGGGTGTTTCAGGTAACGCATAAACTGTATGGAATTTCATTTCATGAAATAAAAAATGCGCCGGTTTATCATCCGGATGTTCGTGCATTCGAGGTGAAGGACGTCGATGGCTCTCATCTGGGCGTTTTATACACCGACTATTTCCCCCGTCCGGGTAAACGTGTTGGGGCCTGGATGAATAATATCAGAGATCAATATGTGCAGAATGGCAAAGAGATCCGTCCGGTTATTGTAAACGTCGGCAATTTTACCAAACCGACTGCTGATGCTCCTTCATTATTGACGCTGGATGAGGTCGAAACCCTGTTCCACGAATTCGGTCATGCTATGCACGGAATGCTCACACGCTGTTCCTATCCGAAAGTCTCAGGAACGGGAGTTGCCCGTGACTTTGTGGAGTTGCCTTCCCAGTTGATGGAACATTGGGCCACTGCTCCGGAAGTGCTGAAGATGTATGCCCGCCATTATAAAACGGGTGAACTGATTCCCGATTCACTTATCCAAAAGCTGAGAAACGCTTCGAAATTTAATCAGGGATTCAATACTACAGAATTAGTAGCTGCTGCAATTCTTGATATGGACTGGCATTTGGCAACGATTACCGATTCGACAGATGTTCGTAAATTTGAAACCGATGCGATGAATAAAATCGGTTTAATCAACGAAATAATACCCCGTTACCGCACCACCTATTTCAAACATATCTTTGATGATGGAGGCTATTCGGCTGGTTATTACAGCTATTTGTGGGCGGAAGTGCTTGATGCCGATGCGTTTGAAGCCTTTGAGCAGAGCGGGAATATTTTCAACCAGGAGATTGCCACCCGTTACCGCCAGAATATTCTGGAAAAAGGGGGAAGTGACGAGCCGATGAAGCTCTACATCCAATTTCGGGGAGCAGAGCCAAATCCGGATGCTTTATTGAAAAACAGAGGATTGAAATAACGAAAATATTGTATTTATGAGAAGAATGATAATTAGTTTGTCGGCGATTGTGATATTATCAACTTCCTGCACTGAATTGCAGCAGGTAGCTAGTCAGGTAATGACACAACAAGGGGTATCTACCTCTATAGGTGTTGATAATGCGACCGGACTCAAAGAAGCGTTATTGGTCGGGACAACCAATTCGGTAATGAATCTGAGCAAGACAGATGGCTTTTTTGCCAATCAGGCCTTAAAAATATTATTACCAGAAGAGGCGCAGCCGATTATCAAAAATATTAAGCTTGTGCCAGGAGGAGAGAAGCTGGTCAATGATGTTGTCCTTCGTCTGAACAGAGCTGCAGAGGATGCAGCTGTTGAAGCCAAGCCGATATTTGTCAGCGCCATCAGAAATATGACTATTAAAGACGCTACCAATATTCTTTTCGGAGCAAATAATGCCGCTACCAGCTATTTGAGGAATAATACCTACTCACAACTGAGCAGTGCTTTTGAACCTAAAATAGCGACCTCTCTGGATAAGAAACTGGTAGGGAATATTTCAACAACTGATTCCTGGAAGGCTCTGGCCAATGCGTATAATACCGTTGCTAATTCCCTCGTGGGGAAAGCTTCGAATATGAAGCCGGTTAGTGCCAATCTGACCCGGTATGTTACAGATAAAACGTTGAATGGAATGTTCCTTAGTCTGGCTTCAGAAGAGAAGAAAATCCGTGAAAATCCCTCTGCCCGAGTGAATACTATTCTTAAAAAAGTATTCGGGCAACTGGATGCTAAGAAATAAGGATTAGTTGCATCCTTTAGTGGTTGAAGCGTTAGGGCATGTTTGTAAATAACTGACATCTTTGCCTTCCAAGAGCAGCTCGACCAGTTTGTTTTGAAATCCGCAGGCTTTAGTGCCATTGACTTCAAGCAAAGGACGGCGAATCAATAACGGGTCTTTTATCATTTCTGATAATGCTGTTTCGGAATCGATTGCACCCGGATTAACCTCCCCGTTCTTGATTCTCGGGGCAGTCGGATTAAACCAGTCCCTGACTTCAAGTCCTGAGAAATAGCTTCTCAAATCCTCTTTATCCCAATGATAGGCTAGCAGAGAGAGGGCATTTACCACATGCCCTGCCTCTGCTATTATATTTTTCTGACGGGTGTTATTGATACAGCCCGGCTTTTCAAAGAATGTCACTTCCATACTATACGGATTTTGCAGAACTCAGTTTTTCTTTAAGAGCTGACCATTCGCAAGCGGCTTTATAGGCAGCTTCTGCGAATACCGGGATTTCATTAAAATCACTCATCAATCTGTCTTCAATCAGGTCGTGCAGAGCTCCAGCTTCCTGGGTTAATTTGAATTTTGCTTTATTGACGGCCTTTTCCAATTCGATAATTTCTGATGTACTCATATTGCTTCTCTGTTTTTAGTTTGTCAAGCAGATGCAATTATTATGCCATTTAATTATTGGTTGGTAATTAGGTGGATAGGGGATATGGAGGGCGGGAGTAACCTACAAAATTGTTGGATTTGAGTCTTTATAATACAAAAATGTAGGAAAATAAAAATCCCACTGTCCGGATGAACAGTGGGATGGTATAGTCGATGATTATTTTAATTGCTTTTTAGGCTTCTGGGTCGCTTTGATAATCAGACGCAGAGACTGGTCGTAAGTAAAGTAACTCCAGATCCAGTTCACAAAGGTCTGAACCTTATTTTTGGTTCCCAGGATTGAACGAAGGTGGATGAACATCCATACCATCCAGGCAAAGAATCCGCCAAAGTGGAAGGCCGGAAGGTCAACAACCGCACGGTTGCGTCCTACGGTTGCCATGCTTCCCAGGTCATTGTAGATGAATTGTTTTTGCGTTTCACCTTTTGCAATATGTTTGAAGTTTTTAGCCAGGTTTACAGCCGACTGGATGGCTACCTGTGCTACCTGAGGGTGACCGTTCGGGAATTTAGGGTCGTTTTGTTGCAATGCGATATCACCGATTGCATAAACGTCATCATATCCTTCTACTTTATTGAATCCATCGACCTTCATGCGCTGGCCGCGTGCCATAACATCAGTGTTGATACCTTCAACGAAGTTACCGCGCACACCGGCTGCCCAAATGATGGTGTCGGTTTTCATGCGGGCTCCATTGCTCAGAGAAACCACTTTTCCATCGTATTCTGATACCGCTGCATTCAACCAAACTTTTACACCCATTTTCATCAGGTATTCGTAAGCTTTGCGTGCCGATTTGTCTGACATACCGTTCAGCAGGCGTGGAGCCGCTTCCACCAGATAGATGTTCATGCGGTTGAAGTCAATTTCCGGATAGTCTTTCGGAAGGATATATTTCTTCATTTCGGCGATTGCTCCGGCAGTTTCCACTCCGGTAGGACCACCACCTACAACCACGAAGTTCATCATTCCCTCTTGCTCTTCTTCGCACTCGCTGATTAGAATGTTTTCGAATGTTTGCAGGATACTGTTTCTCAAACCCAGCGCTTGTGCAACAGACTTCATCGGATGAGTGATTTCTTCCAGTTGCTTGTTGCCGAAGAAATTAGTAGTAGCGCCTGTTCCGATAACGAGGTAATCGTATCTAATCTCACCGATAGTTGTATGAACGATTTTTTTATCTGTGTCAACGCTCAACACTTCCGTTTTGCGGATGTGAACGTTTTTCTTATTCTGGAAAACTTTGCGGTAAGGGAAAGAAATAGCACTGGGCTCCAGACCGGCTGTCGCTACCTGGTAAAACAATGGTTGAAACATGTGATAGTTGTGTTTGTCCAACAGAACTATCTGATAATCTGATTTTACAAGGTCGCGACAGAGTGTCAGTCCCGCGAATCCTCCACCAACGACGACAATGCGCTTGCTCTCTACCTCAGGGATGTTTGGATTCATAATTCGAAATAAATAAAGTTAGTAAGTGATGTTAGATGTGCGTAAATTTTCAATTTCATGGGCGGATACTTTTGCCAAATCCAGCCCTTATGTTAGAATGTGATAATCAAAAATCATTCCGGTTTTCGCGCTCGAAAATCCGGAGTCCAATAAAGTGATGTTGTTGTTTGTGTAATGGGGGAATCAAACACATGAAAGTGGTCAATTGATAACTACCCATCGAAAACCGATGCAAAAATAGAATGATTTCTAAGGCTTTGCAAAAATAATCAGGAAATATTTCCGTAAATAAAAGTTAAATACATGTTGGGCAGCATATTTTGTAATCTCGAGAAAGCAAAAAAGCCAGTTTCGATTCCGAAACTGGCTTTTTGACATTTATGTAGAATGATTTTAAGCGTCGATTTTCGCGTAGGTAGCGTTGGCTTCGATGAACTCACGACGAGGGGCAACTTCTTCACCCATCAACATAGAGAAGATGTGGTCGGCTTCCGTGGCGCTTTCGATGGTTACCTGACGTAGGGTACGACGGGTTGAATCCATAGTGGTATCCCAAAGCTGTTCAGCCTTCATCTCTCCCAAACCTTTGTAACGTTGGGTGTGAACCTGTCCTTCATTACCATTGGCATATTTCAGGATAAATGCCTGGCGTTGCTGGTCATTCCAGCAATACTCTTCATTTTTCCCTTTTTTACACAAATAGAGTGGTGGAGTGGCAATATAAACGTATCCCATCTCAATCAGTGGCTTCATGTGGCGGAAGAAGAAGGTCAGAATCAATGTGGCAATGTGGCTTCCGTCCACGTCGGCATCGGTCATGATGATGATTTTGTGGTAGCGGAGCTTGCTCATGTTGAGCTCTTTTGAATCTTCTTCAGTTCCGATAGTAACACCTAAAGCAGTGTAGATGTTGCGGATCTCTTCACTTTCCAGCACTTTGTGGTGCATGGCTTTTTCCACGTTGAGGATTTTACCACGCAAAGGTAAAATCGCCTGGAAGTTACGGTCACGTCCTTGTTTTGCAGTACCGCCTGCAGAGTCTCCCTCGACAAGGAATATTTCGCAGTTTTCGGGATTTCTGTTTGAGCAGTCCGCAAGTTTTCCGGGAAGTCCACCACCAGTAAGCGGTGATTTGCGTTGTACCATTTCACGCGCTTTACGTGCTGCGTAACGTGCAGTTGCTGCCAGAATAACTTTGTCAACAATCTGTTTGGCTTCTTTGGGGTGCTCTTCGAGATAATAACCTAGCGCTTCGCTTACCGCCATATCTACGGCTCCGATTACCTCGTTGTTACCCAGTTTGGTTTTAGTCTGTCCTTCGAATTGTGGTTCCTGAACCTTTACAGATACAACAGCTGTCAAACCTTCACGGAAGTCGTCACCACTGATTTCGATTTTTACTTTTTCAAGCATTTTCGAATCTTCAGCGTACTTTTTCAATGTGCGGGTCAATCCGCGGCGGAAACCTGCAAGGTGAGTACCACCCTCGATGGTGTTGATATTATTTACGTAAGAATAAACGTTTTCGTTGTAAGAGGTATTGTAGGTCATTGCCACTTCAACTGGAATGCCTTGTTTTTCGCAAGAGATGTGAATTACATCATCCATCAGCGGCTCGCGGGCCTCATCCAGAAAGCGAACAAACTCTTTCAAGCCTTCTTCCGAATGGAATTGTTCAGACTTGAAGGAGCCATCTTCCAGCACCACACGTTTGTCGGTAAGTGAAAGGCTGATACCTGCATTCAGGTAGGCCAGGTCACGCAGACGGGCTGCAAGGATATCCCATTTGTATTCAGTAACGGTGAAGATAGAGCCATCTGGTTTGAAGGTGATAGTTGTACCGGTGAGATCAGAGTCTCCAACGACCTGAATAGGATCTAATGGCTTACCGCACGAGAATTCTTGCATATGTAGCTTGCCATCGCGACGAACTTCGGCTTTGAGGTAGGTCGAAAGAGCATTCACACAAGAAACACCTACTCCGTGAAGACCTCCGGAAACTTTGTAAGAACCTTTATCGAATTTTCCCCCTGCGTGAAGTACGGTAAGCACAACCTCAAGTGCTGATCGTCCCTCTTTTTCGTGGAAATCCACCGGGATACCGCGACCATCGTCCACTACGGTGATGGAGTTGTCTTCGTTAATGGTTACTTCAATGTTTTTACAATATCCCGCCAAGGCTTCGTCAATCGAGTTATCCACTACCTCGTAAACCAAGTGGTGAAGACCTTTTTGACTGATGTCGCCGATGTACATCGCGGGACGTTTTCTTACGGCTTCAAGGCCCTCAAGTACCTGGATGCTGTCGGCCGAATAGCCGTTGCTTCCATTGATGGTGTTATCCAAAATTTCTTCTGACATAATTTATATGGCTAAATATCAATTTGTTATTGCTGAATATCCGGTGTGTGGTATGCCGGAGTTGCCTGATAGGCAAAAAGCCAACAAATATAGTCAATTTTGCTCACATATCGGCATAAAAAAACCTCTCCAAAGCGCTTTTTGAAGAGGATTTCTGAGGATTTAGAATGATTGTATGCGGTCTATTTTATAGCTTCAAATATTTCCAAAGCAAAGTCAGATAAAGTGGTGTCACGAGCCCCCATCATCAGTACGACATCTCCCGGCTGGTAAAGGCTTTGCAGGTATCCGGTAAGTTCGGACCGGTCGGGGATAAAGGTTGCTTTTGCGTTTTTAGCCTGAATGGCATCGGAAACTATTTTTGGAGAAATGTTTTTATCTACTGACCCTCCGGCATAATAAACGTCAGACAGAATAAATTCATCTTCACTGCGTAAAGTGGCTGCCACCTCTTCACCAAGTTCTTCGTGCATAAAACGAAGCGGTCCGAAGCCGTGCGGCTGGAACCAGGCAAATACGCGTTTTCCTACTTGCTGGCAGGCTCTGATGGCTGCGGCGACTTCTGCAGGATTGTGGGCAAAATCGTCGATGACGCAAATGTCGTTTTTCAGTCCCACTAATTGGGTACGGCGGTAAATACCTTCGTAACTGGTCATCGCTTTGGTCGAATCTTCTATTGATATGCCAATGGCAGAGGCAACGGCAACTGAAGCCAGTGTATTTTCCATATTGTGCTTGCCAATGACGGGAATATGGAACGGCACGCCATTGACCGAGAAGCTGATTTCAAAACCTTTTTGCTGAAAATCCTTTCCAACGAATCCTACTCCTTGATTTGCCCCAAAGTCAAATTCCGGTTTTTCGGAAAGTTTTGCAGCTACGGGGTGGTCTGCATTGACAATAAAGCGGCCGTGCGTATTCTTCTTAAAAGTGGAGAATAGCTCAATCAACTCATCGAACTCCTTGTGGTCGCGGTCAATGTTGAGCAGGACGGATATTTCTGGTAAATAGTTGACAATGGAGCCGTCAGATTCATCCGATTCGATAACCAGCCAGTCGCTTTCGCCAACCCAGGCATTTCCAGGCAATCCTTTCTTTTGCAAAGCGGTAAGTCCGGCTCCGGTAATGAGTGAAGGCGAATAGCCATTTTCCTGAAGGATGTGGAAAATCATGCTGGTGGTGGTGGATTTCCCGGAAGTCCCTCCTACAGCAATGGTGCGTTTCGATACCGAAATGGCAGCCAGCAGCTCCGAGCGTTTCATGATGGGGATGCCTTTTTGCAAGGCCGCCTGATACTCCACGTTGCTCTCTTCGATAGCCGTGGAAACCACCACTACATCCACATCGGGGGTAATGCCCGAAGCGTCCTGAAAGTGGCACACAATGCCCATGCTTTCGAACTGCTCCTGAATGAGCATCTTGTTATCCTTGTTGAAGAGACGGTCGGAACCGGAGACATTTTTGCCAATGCCACGCAGGTATTGGGCGATGGCACTCATGCCGGTGCCTGCGATTCCCACGAAGAAGTAGTGTTGGAAAGAATCTATATTTTTTGCCATGATAAACAGGTTATTCAGTTTGATGGTCAAAAATAGGGATTTAAAATAAAACCTCCAAGGTTTTCAGTACCCTGGAGGTTTAACCTCAAATTTATTTTGTCGGCCAGTTTTCCGATTCAGTTCGTGCAGACACCATGTATTGTTCAATCGTTTTGACAATTTCGGGGTACTCCTTCGCTACATTGTTTTTCTCCGAAATATCTTTACTTAAATCATACAACTCCAGTTCAGCATTCCATTTCGGGCGGATAGCTTTCCATTTGCCCCAACGGACCGCACGGGTTTGGTTGGGAAACTCCCAGTAGAAAAAGCGTTTCTCAGAGTGCTGGTTTTTCCCTTTGAGAGTTGGCAAAATACTTATGCCATCGATATTTTGCGGCGTTTTAGCGGCGGTGATTTCAGCAAGCGTAGGCATTAGATCCGGCGAATAGGTAATCGCCTGACTGATTCTGCCTTTGGGTAAACGGTTTGGCCAACTTACGATCATCGGTACACGGATCCCCCCTTCATACAGGTTACCTTTCAGCCCGCGCAGATTG
This sequence comes from Parabacteroides sp. FAFU027, assembly GCF_022808675.1. Classification (NCBI taxonomy): domain Bacteria; kingdom Pseudomonadati; phylum Bacteroidota; class Bacteroidia; order Bacteroidales; family Tannerellaceae; genus Parabacteroides; species Parabacteroides sp. FAFU027. The sequence goes on along the minus strand of NZ_JAKZKV010000016.1, from coordinate 36,147 downwards.
GCATTGCAGGCCAGTTCTTTGTGTGGCGCCATGACAGCTCCTCCATTATCCGAAATAAAGACGATCATCGTGTTTTTGCGGATGCCGTTTTTCTCCAAAGCCTGTACTACCCGACCAATATTCCTATCCATATGTGTGACCAGTGCCGCATAGGTTTTAGCCGTCTCACTCAGGTTGGTATTTGCGTAAATGCCTTTATCCTTAATTACATAAGGTTCGTGTGGCGTGTCGTAAGCAAGATAAAGGAAGAACGGACGTTGTTTATTTTCATTGATAAACTGTACGGCATCGTCAGTCGAAATGTCGTTATTGTGTCGTACCTGAGCGCCGTTTTGATTCTCCGGAATGTCGATAAGCTCGCGGTTATGGTAGCGTTTTGAAGGATAGTAATAGGGTAAATTGGAGTCCAGATTGGTGATCAACCAGCCTTTGAATTCATCAAATCCACGGTCAAGAGGCCCGGCTTCTGTACTGAATCCGTCCACGTGCCATTTATTTACAAGCATGGAGTGATAACCTGCACCCCGGAGCATCAATGCAAGGGTAGTGTCTGTTTCCAGCAGGTGCATACGGCGGATAGGTTGCCCGTTTTTATCCCCGGTAATACCACCGGCTTTGCAGAAATTATCGCGGATGCGGCTGTGTCCGGTATTTTTACCGGTCAGGAGGCAGCAGCGTGACGGCGAACTGATGGCAGAGCCGGCATAAGCCTGGGTGAATCGGATTCCATCGTTTGCCAGTTGGTCGATATTCGGGGTTTTGACCACCTTGTTACCGTAACAGGCGAGGTCTCCGTAGCCCATATCGTCGGCTATGATAAAGATAATGTTTGGTTTCTCGGGGGCGGGTTTCTTTGCCGCGAAGGTATGAGTTGGAATAGCGCTGCTGACCAACCCTGCGGTAAGTGTTGCAGCTTGAAGCGAAAGGCGTTTTTTCATAATCGGTAGATTGGATAATATCGACCACGAAATTACGATATTGAGGTAAATACGGACTGTGTTTTTGTGGAAATATCCTGTAGATTTTGACGGAATTCACCACTAAGGCACTAAAAGCACAAAGTGATACAAAGACTTCGTGTAGCTTAGTGCTCTTTGTGTCTTAGTGGTGGTTCTTTTTAAACAATCTCGTTCAGATATAATCGTCCTTCCGGCCAGTTGTAAATGTTGGAGTTGGCATTGATGTGCCCTTTGGCTCCGATGTTGATAAACTTGCTGCCCCAGCCTTTGGCAAACTCTTCAGCCCGACTGATATGGCAATATTCATCATTGGTGCTTGAAACCACTATACTTTTGAAAGGTAGCGGAGTTCTTGGGATTTGGGAGAAACCCTTGATTTCGTGCGGAAATTCAGGGTTTTCGGTGTCCGGAGGGGCAATCAGCAAAGCGCCTTTGATGGATAATTTGGTCTTTTGAGACCATAAAGCCAGCGCGATGCAGCCCAGACTGTGAGCCACGATGATGCTGTTTTCCTTAAAACCAGCGACTTGTTTTTCTATAGATGCAATCCACTCTTCTGCAACGGGCAGAAACCAGTCTTTCTGTTCGATGCGGATAAATTCGGGATTCTCTTTTTGCCAGAGGGTTTGCCAGTGGTTGGGGCCTGAGTTACCGTAACCGGGGGCTATAAGTATTTGAGATGCCATATATTGCTTGTTTAGACGTTTGATTTGATAATGCAAAGTACGGCAATCCGGAAGGCGAAAAAAATACCCCACTTTAGGTATTTGCGTACCTAAAGCGGGGTAAAATATGGTAATTTGTAGCTAAATAGCTTATGACTGTTTCGCGGAAACAGATTTTCAGGGCGGTTTGTGTCTTTGCCATTGTGCGAAATGGCAAATGGATTCACGTTTAAGTCTTGGTATTAACTCTGCTTAACCAATTGGACTTCGTTCAAGGCTCTGCATTAATGCGACTTAACCATCTGGCTCTCGTTTGCCCCTCCGCATTAACGCGACTTAACAAACTGGAATCCGTTTGCCGCATTGCAAACTTGCGAAAGCCTGTTTGATATCCGGTTTGCCATTTCGCAACTAGGAGATAGGTTGTTCGAGGAGCTGTTGGCGGTCTTACCTCACCACAATCCGTTCACCCAGCTCTTTAGCGAGTTGTACCCGGATTTCATTGATTTGAATCAGGCGTTGTTGTATTTCCATGATGCGTTCCATCGTCGGCATACGTTTAAGCTCTTCCTGCAGAGTACGGATTTCATCCCTGAGCATCGCATCTTTCAATGCCATAGTTGCTTTAGGAACGACCTCTAACAGGCGGTCCTGTTCATGTTCTACGGTTTGGAACTTCGAGTGGATTTTGCTCAGTTGATAACGGTCAGTAGAAAGCTCAATGGCCATTTTACTGGTCTCGATATCAGGGTATGTTACGAAATAGCGTTCGCTCCTGAATTCCTCCTGTCGGCAGTGTTTTGCACACTCTTCAAGAATGATTTTATAGATGGGATGGCGAAGCTCGATTTCGTCCTGTTGTAAGTCATAAGCAATATATTCGGCCACAGTGTAACTGTATTCCTGCTGTGTCTCTTCATCATTGAAATTGAAGAAAGGAATCTCTCCATAACGCACTACCAAGCGGATAATTTCCCTTTCATACGGATCGTAACGGGTATCGCGTTTGATAGGGACAGGTTCAGCAAAAGCCTGAGCAAGCTCTTCCGGAGTTGGATCCGGTTCTGCGGGGACGTAATCCGCTTGTGTACGGGTCATCTCCTTTTCCAGTTCGGATATTTTGAGCTTGTTGATCTCGTTGATCAGTACCTTTTCGTCGATTTCAAGCAGATGGCTACACTCCTTGATGTACACCGCTTTGACAATGTCTTCCGGAATCAGGGCAATACTTCGGACAATATCCGAAATCAGAGCTGCCCGTTTGATCGGGTCTTGTCCGGCTTCTTCGAGGAGCAGGCTGGTCTTGAAGCGGATAAAGTCCGTTTCATTTGCCTTGATATATTCGATGAATGATGAAGCGCTCTGTTTTTGGGAAAATGAGTCGGGGTCTTCACCCTGTGGCAGAAGTACCACCTTAATGTTCATACCCTCTTTGAGCAAAAGGTCAATACCCCGGATGGAGGCTTTGATACCAGCGGCATCTCCATCATATAATACCGTGATATTATTGGAAAAACGGTGGATCAGGCGGATTTGTCCGGGAGTCAATGCAGTACCCGAAGAAGCCACGACATTCTCGATACCCGCCTGGTGCATCGAAAGCACGTCGGTATAACCTTCCACCAAAAAGCAGCGGTCGTGTTTTACGATTGCCTGTTTGGCCAGGTAAAGTCCGTAAAGCTCGTTACTTTTATGGTAAATGGTCGATTCGGGCGAGTTGAGGTACTTCGCCATCTTCTCGTCCTTCTTGAGGATACGTCCTCCGAAAGCAACGACTTTTCCCGAAAGCGTATGTACGGGAAACATCACCCTGCCACGGAAACGGTCGGAGAGGCGTTGTCCGTCGTGTTCTAGAGTGAGTCCGGTTTTGAGCAAAAAATCCTTTTTATATCCGCTACGTAATGCTTCCTGGGTGAAAGCATCCCGCGTTTCCGGAGAAAAACCGAGCTGGAATTTCTTGATGACATCATCGCGGAAACCCCTTTCGCGGAAGTAAGCGAGTCCGACTGCGATGCCTTCCGGATTTTCGTAAAGTATGCGGGAGAAGTATTGCTGGGCGAAGGCGTTGATGATGAACATACTTTCGCGTTCATTCTGCGCCTGACGCTCCTCGTTGGTCATCTCCTTCTCAACGATCTCGATGCTGTATTTTTTCGCCAGGTATTTCAGTGCATCCTGAAACGACAATTGCTCGTGCTCCATAATAAAGTGCACGGGATTTCCACCCTTACCGCAACTGAAGCATTTGCAAATTCCCTTCGACGGCGATACGCTGAACGACGGAGTCTTCTCGTCGTGAAACGGACATAGTCCCTGGTAGTTCACGCCTCGTTTGCGCAAACTCACGAAATCAGACACCACCTCTACAATCTGGGCAGCGTTCATGATGCGGTCTATGGTAGCCTGGTCGATCATTTGTTTTGAAGGGATTCAGTTAAACGGTCAAGGCGCGACTTGAAGATGCATTCTGACCGGTCTGCAAAGATAGACTATTTTCAGCCTAAAAGGTGTAAGTGAATATTAATGCAAGGGTTAACAATGCTTACCCGAAGCCGTTTCTTGTTTTCCTTCAGAATATTACATCATTCGGAAACGTTAAACTGGTGAATTAATTACCCTTTTGGTTTGAGCAGACTTTTTTAACAACTAATTTTGCAGTCGAATCAGAAAAAGGAAATAAGAAAGATGAATAAAATAAAGGTAGCAATCCTGTTACTGCTATGTGTGGGTGGAATATTTGCTTACGGTAAACGAGAAAAGAAAACCAAACGTAAACCAGACAGCCCGATTATAGGCATAGATGTGTCGAAGCATACCGGAGTAATAAACTGGGAAAAGTTAAAGACTCAGGGAGTGGACTTCGCCTACGTGAAATCTACAGAAGGGGCGGATTATATTGATCCCCGTTATGACTACAATTTTAAAGAGGCTAAAGAGGTGGGCATACCGGTGGGAGCTTACCATTTCTTTCGTTTTCACCGGACGGGGGAGGAGCAGGCCAATAACTTCCTGTCTCAGGTTAATCTGAAAAAGCTGGATCTTCCTCCTGTGGTCGATGTGGAAGAGTGGGGCCAATACAACACCACAAAGTCAGCCGACGATATTACCCGCGAAATCAAAGACTTTATAGATGAGGTGGAGGATCATTCATCACGTAGTGTGGTGATCTATTCCGATAAAAACTCTTACCGGAAGTATGTGGAAGGAAAATTCCCGAAAAACCGCATCTGGATTTGCTCAATAGGCACACCGCCACAGATTGACCGTGACTGGACGCTTTGGCAGCAGTCGCACGACGGGAAATTCAAAGGCGCTCCCGGTAAGGTGGATGTCAACCTGTTTAACGGGAACTTTAAAGCCTGGAAGAAGTTTATGAAAAACTAATTGGTGGAAGCTAAGAGCCTGTTTAATGTTTCGAATCGAGAATCATTAACCATAATAAATACGATTAAATAGCAGAAGATGAAAAGGTATTTTATAATAGTAGTAGTGTTTGCTTTTGGGGCGGTAACAGCCTTTAGTCAGTCACGTGGAGCCGGAATGTCTTATATGGAAGTTGGGCTGGGTGTGGTAAATACACCATCTTCTTACAGCGATTTAAATATTGCTGTAACCCGGAGTATCAACAGTAATTTTGCCACATTCTTTGATTATAATCTGGTGAGTAAAAAGAACATTATCAATAGCCACGTTTTTGATGCTAAAATAGGTCCGTATTTTAAACTAAATAGGAATTTCTTGGTGGCAGGATCAATCGGACTGGGTGGCATTTTTTCACCTTCGGCAGGAGCGGGTTCTGATAGCAGACTGGATATGGATATTCCGTTGCAGGTGAAAGGTAGTATGTTGGTTACCAGTTTTCTCGGGGTAGGAGTGAAAGGGACTTACTATAAGATGTTTAACAAAGACGTTTCAGATCATAGTAATCTGGTTTTCTTTGCCAGCCTGAATTTTTGATTTTACGGCTGTGTAGAACAAGAAAAGGCGATTCATTCATATTGATTGGATCGCCTTTTCCATTTCGGTCTGTCATTTATCATACTTCGCCAGATATCTGCTTCATGTAATCCTGATTTTGGGTACGGGTTTATACAACCCCAAAACGGTTGTTGATATTCTATAAATAAACTCCAAATGTCAATGCTAATACAGGGTCGCGGCGTAGACCTACAAAATCCAGATCTAAAATACCGGATACGGGGTCGGGAAAATGCCCCCAAAACATGAAATAGTCAATTTTAAAAGAGTACTTTTCATCAACAACAAATCCTGTACTCAATTTAGTTGACAGCATTGTATATATGCCTGATTTGTAATATTCCTTTTCTCCATACCAATAATACTCTATATTCGGAACAAGCATAAAATTAGGCCCAATCCCTCCTGAAATAAAGAACTCTGAATCTTCAATAAATTCTTTATGTAACGATAATCCAGTCAATAAAGGAAGACTGGAAATACTTACATATTTATTTGTTGGAATTGGACATGCATATTTGGAGTAAGAACCAAAATTACTGTAATAGCTAGAATTATCAAGCGTGTACCTGTTGTTTAAGAAATCAGCGCTAAACATAATATCTAGTCCTCTTTTATTTAAAGGGTACTTATATTCAACTCCTAAGTCCACACCTGCATTGCTTACGGATATGTGCTTGAAGCTATTATCTGGTAAAGAAATAGAAGGACCCAGTTGTATGGAGAGTCCTTCTTGTGGATATACCATTGTAGTAAACAATATTGAGAAAAGGAGAGTAAATAACGTTCGTATAATTTTCATAGTAGGTGAAACTTGGTTTTATATTTTATTTATCATACTTCGCCAGATATCCCTTGGCAGAAGGATTGCCCAAAGCTACTGATTTGCGCCAGTCGGTACAAGCCTCTTGGGGCTTTTTCATCATGTAAAGGCAAATGCCGCGGTTGACCAATGCGTTTGAATAAGATGGGTTGATACGCAGCACTTCGCTCAGGTCGTCGTAGGCTTGCGGAAGCATCTCCAGTTTCAAATGGCACACACCCCGGTTAAAATAATAGTGGAGCATAGTGGCGTTGTCTGTCTTATTGATTTTGCCGAATTCGATGGCCTTATTGTACTCCTTTAGTGCGCTCTTTGGATCCTGATTCGTGCGGTAGTACTCCCCGAGGAAATAATAAATCTCATTATCCTTGTCAAAGAGACACTTGGCTTTATTCATGTAGAACGGGACTTTAGTTGAATGGCCGCTGCCCTGCATCACGGCTTTGCACAGGCGGATGTAAGCTGGCCGATACACCGAATCCGTTGCAATAGACTTTTCCAGGAGTGGTATTGCTGCTTCGTATTTCCCTTGAGTGATCAGGCTGTCGGCCTTGTTGGTCAGTGCAATTGCGGCATTACGGCTGTCAAGGGAGACGGTGTATTCCTTTTGCTGGGCAAAGGCGGTGGTAAATAATAAGGTAAAGAGAAGTACTGTGAGTGGGTGCTTTGTTTTCATAGTTGGTGGGTTATATGGTTTGTTGTTCAAGCTAATTTATCGCGATTAGATTTCAACGTTGGAAGTGTTTTACCACTTACCCCTCGTTAGGAAATGGGGAAGAGCTTTTAAAAAGTATATCCAACTCTCAAGTGGATGTCAATTGCAGCATCATTTTTATCTTCAGCATATCCGTATTTCTTTCGAAAGATATGTTTGACTCCTAATCCAAGACCTGTCTCGTAGTTAAAGTGTTGGCCAAGAGGTCTTCTTATTCCCCACTTGGGGATGATATTGATTTGATCCATAATTGTTGATTTTTCAAGAGCTCCAAACACTTTCCAGTCCGGAAAATAGCGAACGTTTAATGCCCAGAAATTACCACAATTATGCTCTGTGGGTTTATTTATTGCTTGTCTGCTATCAAGATTGTAGTAATACCTGGGCTCAACGGACAAAGTTGGTGTTAGGATGTATATAATATCTTCAGCAACCGTTCCCAGACCCGCTTCTGAGCGTAATGCAATGTGGTTTGTCAATCGGCACTCGTTATTTACCCAGATACCCAACACACCGGTTTGAATGCTGGTGACTGATTTTTCTACGGATGCATTTTGTGCAAAAATGTTGGTGATTATTCCAAAGAATAAAATGATTCCAGTAAGTTTCTTCATATTTTTTGTGTGATTATTGGCTTCGATAAATAATTCGAAGAGAAAAAAGTTTGTATTCTTTTGTTATAGAGGTTGTTCTCTATTCAAGGCCTCTCCCATTATCGTAAAACGAATTATAGGTTAGCTAATCTATCACCTCCGCAATATCATTCAATATACTCACTCTGTCCGGAATAGGCGTGTGCTGCTCAAAGAACCGACGGACTACCAGGGCCGGTTTTTCCCTGACATATTCATCCTCTGAAGGGATATCGGTCAGATACCACATGTCGGCGTCTATCAACGCTTGCTTTAAAATAGGAAGATGATCAAAGTCCGTTTTCTTATAAAAGCTAAGCTTGTCAAGTCCCAGAAATACTGTATCATCTTTGTTTAACTGTAGTATCTGCATTAGTTGTTTTCCCTGAGGGGTGCTGTAGCTGCACAGTGGCAGGAAGCTTAGGATATAAAGACTATCTCCAATGATGATAAAAGGCATGTATCCGGTGATCTGTTTAACGTGAGTGCGGAAGATAATGGCGAGCCGGTTATTTTCCAGCTTACAGATCTGACAATCCATGATGGATGCCCGGAGATCGAAGTTGTTGAAGTAGGGTGAAACCGAATCGAGGCGTTCTTTGATGCGGAATAAGGCATGGCTTTGTATATAGACCTTTAGATCCCGGGTATCGTGACTCTCTTTAAATACGTTATTGTACTTTATTTTCAGATAATCCAATCCGATATTATGCAGTTTTGAAATGGCAAGCCGATAGGCCACGCGTTCCGTATTTTGATAAATAAAGCTCTTGCGTTCTGTCTCTTGGGAGTATACCAGAATTTTGCAGGTGGAGTAAAAGGTGTGTTGGTTGAGTTCCCATTTGTGTATAAAACCATATACCCGGAAGGTGATCTTTGACAGGAATATCGTTAAATGGTAGATGTAGGTGAATAGAGGTCTGATTTGGTCATTAAAGTCGGTCTCGTAATAGATGTCAGCTCTCTTCTTTATAATACCCAGAGGAGAGAGTTCATCAGCTGATAGTTTTGCCTTGTTGATTGTTAATTCATGCACCAATGTCAACCCATAGGTGCAGAAGTCATAGAAGGTCAGGTTCACCTCCGGATCTCCGATATACGTTTTCTTCATATATCTAAAGAGTTCCTCATGGAGGTATTTCACATAAGCCTTGGGGACAGCGCTACCTTCCATGACCGATATTTTAAACGGAATAGACTTGAGCTGCATCAATTTCTCCTTCTCCCGTTTGGTGAGCTTGTCATAAAGAGTAGGGTTAAGTCCCATTAATTGCAAAACTTTTGGGGCGACAATCCCGAATTCATTAAAATAGGTATTGGTCGTTTTGAGATTGATTCGTACCGGAGCCGGTGCTTTTTTCTTCTTTTTATTGGTTGCCATGGTGTGATGTTTTATGCCGTTTTGAAATGATGTCGAAAAGCGAATAAACAGCTACAAGCTGTCTCGGTTTTAGGTATGGGTTACACTGCGCTAAAGCCGAGACAGATACTAACTACTTGGTAATAAAAGTAAACTTCCCATTTTTGATATCTATTGTATCATTTCCTTGGATGGTTTTCGTTGTAAAATCGCCACTTACCAAGTAATATTTATTATTAACGAGCTCAATCTTTGAAATATTGAAATGAGAATTTCTTGCGAAAAAATTATCTATTAACGTCTTGTTGTGATTAAAAGCATTATTCACATTATCCGTATAACTTCCTATATTCATTCCGTGTGTAGGGATGGTATCCTTTACACTTGGAGATTCCGGAGGGTAGGAAAATGTATATGACGTGTATTTTTTTAAATCATCCGATAATCTGGTTTTATAGTAATAATCGTCAAAAGATTGTGAGTTTTTATCTTGCATACGTGTATTCCAAAAAATGAAACTAAATGCCGGATGCAATACATTGAAATAATCAGGGTCAGTTATAAGCCTATCATACGATACTCCTCTCTCAAAATAACCAAGAACTCTATTGTTCGGGCAAGTTAATAAGTTGATATAGCTATTTCTGTAATCTATGACCTGATAGTATTTGTAATACTTATTATTCATCTCATACGATATATATAATGATGTATCTTTAGGAGCAGGAAATAACTCGTAAGTATAATCTGTAATCGGTTTTTCTTTTTTACATGAAACTAAAATTACAATTAGTGGAAGGAATATATGTAACAACAACTTATTCATTGTCAATGTATTTATTTGTGTTTACACGGTTCAAATCTCTTTGGTCTGGATATCAATGAAGTTTTGGGAATAACACTTCATTTCCAATACTTTGATGTAGGCATCTTTTACATCTTCTTCGCTTTTGACTTGCTGCAATTGTTGATATAGGCTCATGCGTTGTTTTTTTGTCATTGTAAAGTGGATAAATGCAAAGGTTGCGATTGTTCCTTAAACTTGCAAAAATTAAGCCTGCAATTTTAAAACTAAGAGTAATATAGCTTGGATTTATATTTCAATTTATCCCCGATTTCTATTATCCCTTTCTCTTGATTCCACCCATACCTACTTGTAGCCTAAAGCATATCATAAGAATATATAAAGCAGGGATAAACCAGAGATATAACAGGGATAATACAGGGATATAACAGAAATATATAGTGTAATATCCCTGTATTATCTCTTTTTGATTCCCTATTATTCCCCATTTATTATACTCTTTACATAACCTTAGCTATACCTCGTGTCACTGGTTACTTAGGAATGGCTGGAAAAGGATAAATATATATACTGGTCAATAAGTATTGTTATGGCGTTGATATATCTTGGCTCTCGGGGGGGATTCCATCCAAAGGAGTCATTTCAGGTCAGGTGGTGCTATTGAGGTTGTAACCCATGCGGAAGTGAAGTTGAGCGATGATGATTCCCTGGTGGTGGACGTGACCCTGCATTGTGGTAATGTGGGTATCGACGGAAAATCTCATGAGACGAAATAAGAAACGTGATGCTGATTTTTAAGATAATGTAATATGGGGAATATTAGTGAGCGGATGGCTTGGCCGTATCTGCTTACTAAAATAAACGTTAAGCAATTTGAGACTTTTCTTCATTGTCAGTTGTTCTCGGTTGGTAAGTGCTGAGTGTTTGATAATGAGTTTGTTAAGTTTGATGGCATAACGATGGCGGCTCCCGCATTTCCATAAGTTGTCCCATTGTAACCCCTGTTTGACGATTTTTTGAACAGCACACGCTATATCCTTAGGCTGGAGAAGTGACATTTTAGAGAAATCGGATAGATTCGGGCGGTGAATCTGGTGAAACCTGCTATTTTTGCATCCCTATGGCAAAAAAGAAGAAGAAAAAAGCGAAGAAAAAGATAAATAGCAAGACCAGGGCCTGGATTGCAGTCAGCATAGTCCTCTTATTAACAGGTGTTTTTCTTTACTTTCGGTTGCACCGGAATCCGGAGAAAATAGATCCTGGTCAGATTACCGGCATCGACGTGTCCAAGCATACCGGACGGATCAACTGGGAGAAAATCAAGATGCAGAATGTCGATTTTGCTTACGTCAAATCGACGGAGGGGGTTACCTATATTGATCCCTGCTTCAGCTACAATTTCAGGGAAGCGAAACGGGTGGGGATTCCGGTCGGGGTTTATCACTTTTTCCGTTTCAACCGGAGCGGGGAGGAGCAGGCACAGCATTTTATGAAAAATGTCTCCATGGAAGATCTTAATCTGCCTCCTGTGGTCGATGTGGAAGAGTGGGGGCAGTATAACCAGTCGAAAGATGCGGAAAAGGTGTCAGCTGAATTGCGTACATTCATTGATCTTGTGGAGGAGAAATGCGACCATTCCGTAATTATCTATTCGGATAAGCACTCTTACAGCAAATATATCCAGGGACGCTTTGATGACAACGATATCTGGATCTGTTCATTGGGAACACCACCGGAGATTGACCGCAAATGGACTTTCTGGCAAAATTCTCATACGGGCAAATACAAAGGTGCCCGTGGAAAGGTGGATGTGAATGTTTTCAACGGAGATCGTGAGAAATGGTCAGATTATTTGGCGGATTGAGTATACTTTGAACAAAAACAACCGCAACAGACTTTGAAAGTACCATTGCGGTTGTCCTATATATAAAAGGTAGTAAAGGGCAAACCCTCACTCCCTCATTCCTTCATCCCCTGATTATACATCCAGATACGAATCCTTAAATCCAAGGAAGTAAAGAATACCATCCAGACCGATCGTAGATAGCGACTGTTTGGCTGTCTCTTTAACTTTTGGTTTAGCATGGAAGGCGATACCCAGACCGGCAATGCCAATCATCGGAAGGTCATTGGCTCCGTCTCCTACGGCAATGGTTTGAGCAATATCCACTTTTTCCACCTGGGCAATCAGGCGAAGAAGCTCGGCTTTACGTTTGCCATCCACGATTTCTCCCACGTAGTTTCCTGTCAGTTTACCGTCTATGATTTCCAATTCGTTGGCATACACGTAGTCGAAGTTGTATTTCTGTTTCAGGTAGTTTCCGAAATAGGTAAATCCTCCTGAAAGCACGGCGATCTTGATACCCACGCGTTTCAATACGTTTACCAGGCGGTCAAGACCTTCAGTAATCGGCAGATTATCAGCAATCTCTTTCATGACTGACTCGTCAAGCCCTTTCAACAGACGCACGCGTTGTTTGAAGCTTTCGTTGAAGTCAATTTCTCCGCGCATTGCAGCTTCGGTGATGGCACGTACCTTTTCACCCACACCGGCACGGTCAGCCAGTTCGTCGATTACTTCTGTTTCAATAAGGGTAGAATCCATATCGAAGCAGATCAGGCGGCGGTTACGGCGGTACATGTCATCCTGCTGGAATGAGATGTCAAACTGCAACTCGTTACTCAGTTCCATGAAGCGTCTTTGCATCTCTTCGCGGTTGTGAGGATTGCCTCGTACTGAAAGTTCCACGCATGATTTGGGACTACGGGCATCTTCTTCCAACGGGATACGTCCGGTCAGGCGCTGTATCATGTCGATATTCAATCCCTGTTCGGCGATGAGGCTGGTTACTTCGGCAATCTGTTGTGCGGTCAGTTTCCGTCCCAGCAACGTGATGATATTGCGGTTTTTTCCCTGCATATTTACCCAACGTTCGTAGCGTTCGTAAGAGATCGGGGTAAATTTAATTCCGATACCCAGTTCGTACGACTTGAAAAGTAACTCTTTCATGATATCGCCCGATTTTTCGCTTTCGGTTTTGTAAAGGATTCCCAACGAAAGGTTGTTGTGAATATCTGCCTGACCAATATCCAGAATAAAGGCACCGTAACGGGCCAGAATAGCGGTCAGGGATGAGGTTACTCCCGGCTTATCTTCTCCGGAAATATTAATAAGTACGATTTCGTTTTTTGATTCCATGCGGGTTAACTTCAATGATGGACTGCAAAAATAGCCAATTATTGCAATCTCGATATGACAAAATAGGAAATATTATGCACGGATAAAGATTTTTCGACGGAAAAGTGCGGCTTTTATTTTAAACAAGCCAATGGCGGTCTGTGACATTTTGATTCGATAAACAGGCATTTGTTGAAGTTATTTTTGTGATAATGGTTCATTTGCTTATAAATCAATGTCTCAACTCAAAAAGCGGAGACAAAATCATTTTGCCTATTTAGGGGAAAGAATTGTTTCTACTTTTTTCTATCTTTGCATGCGAAATTGAAAAAACACTTTCTAAATCAAATAGAATCAATATTATGCAAACAATTGACCAATTCAACTTTGCCGGTAAAAAGGCAATCGTTCGTGTGGACTTCAATGTGCCTTTGAACAAAGAAACAGGCGCTGTTAGTGATGATACCCGTATCCGTGGTGCTCTGCCTACAATCAAAAAGATTTTGGCTGACGGTGGTGCAGTAATCCTGATGTCACACATGGGTCGTCCGAAACAAAATCCGGATCCTAAATTCTCTTTGAAGCAAATCATTTCTGCAGTTGAAGCTCGTTTGGGTCAATCTATTCTTTTCGCAGAAGATTGCGCTAACGCTGACGCTCAGGTAGCTGCTTTGAAACCAGGTGAAGTTCTTTTGCTGGAAAACCTTCGTTTCTACGAAGAAGAAGAAGGCAAACCACGTGGCGAATTCGAAACAGAAGAAGCTAAAAAAGAGGCTAAAAAAGCATTGAAAGAAAAACAAAAAGCTTTCGCGCAGAAACTGGCTTCTTACGCTGACGTTTATGTAAACGACGCGTTCGGTACAGCTCACCGTGCTCACGGTTCTACAGCTGTTATCGCTGACTACTTCACTGCTGAAAACAAAATGTTCGGCTTCCTGATCAACAGCGAGTTGAAAGCTATGGATACAGTATTGACAAGTGCTCAGGCTCCTTTCACTGCAATCATGGGTGGTGCTAAAGTATCTGACAAAATTTTGATCATCGAAAACCTGTTGGATCGCGTACAAAACCTGATCATCGGTGGTGGTATGACTTATACTTTCATCAAAGCTTTGGGTGGTAACATCGGTAACTCACTTTGTGAAGCTGACAAACTTGATCTGGCTCTTGAGATCCTGAACAAAGCAAAAGCGAAAGGTGTAAACGTTTACATCCCGACTGACGCTGTAAACGCTGATAAATTTGCTGCTGATGCTGCAACTTGTATCTCTAAAACCAACGAAACTCCTGACGGTTGGATGGGTCTTGACATCGCTGACGAAACTATCAAAACTTTCAGCGAAGTTATTGCTAACTCTAAAACAGTTCTTTGGAACGGCCCGATGGGTGTATTCGAAATGGATGCATTCGCAAAAGGTACGACTGCAATCGCTCACGCTGTTGCTGCTGCTACTGCTAACGGCGCGTTCTCTTTGATCGGTGGTGGTGACTCAGTTGCTGCAATCAACAAAAACCAATTGGCTGACAAAGTAAGCTACGTTTCTACCGGTGGTGGTGCTATGTTGGAATACATGGAAGGTAAAGTTCTTCCGGGTATCGCAGCTATCCGCGGGTAACTAAAAATACTTAAAGGCACAAAGATCTGGGATTTATTCCTATCTTTGTGCCTTAGTTTTTTAATTCACTGTAAGTTGTCGTAATAGAGCAGCTAAGTTTTATGATTCAATATTGACTCGCAACTCTTGACTATCGACTCACGACTTTTACACTACCTTGCTCTTTTTGATCTTTTCTTCTCGTACCAAAACACAAAACACGCAAGAGAGGTACCCGTCGTCGGTAGCGTTAAGCAGACGAACAGTTGGTATCCAATGATTAAACACCCGATCTAACCAATCGGAGATTCTTTACCTTCTAATGGAATGAAAAATAAAGCCCCTTGAGCCGGGCTGTGTGTATAAATACCGTCCGGCTTTAAGGTGGAAAGGATTGAAATCCTGTATATTGAACCCTAATAATTTGCTTTTCCGTATTTTTCCAGAAAAAAATCGGTATAGAAAGTTGGTTCTTATAAAAATTCATTACATTTGCAGCGTTAAAATCAGACACAGAGTTATGAACATTTTCGGTTTTGCATATTACTTCTTTTTTTACTTTTACTTTAGCAAACGGTAAGAGCGGGAATTGATATGTAATCAAGTTTACTGAAAATGAACAGAGAAAAAATAAATCAAATCCCGCTTACAGGCGGGATTTTTTTTTACCCGTAAACGAAATAAATGAACCGGATGTCCGGTGAAGAGGTTTTACAATGAAGAAAGTAGCGATACAGGGTTTTGCAGGATCGTACCACGAGGTGGCATCGAGAGCTTATTTCAAAGGAGAAGAACTGGAGTTCGTATTTTGCAAGACATTTAAGGATGTTTTTGCCGCAACGAAGAGCGACCCAAAGATGTTTGCCGCCGTGGCTATCGAAAATACGATTGCAGGTAGTCTTCTTCCTAACTATGATCTGTTGAAGGAGAGTAATTTAAGCATCATCGGTGAATACAAGCTGCATATTTCCCATTGCCTTTGCGCTTTGCCGGGAACAACGCTGGAAGAGTTGACCGAAATCAATTCACACCCGATCGCCTTGATGCAGTGCCATGATTTTCTTGATACTTTGCCTAACGTTAAAGTGGTGGAAAAAGCGGATACCGCATTGAGCGCTGAGATTATCGCCAGAGATAAGCTGGTGGGTGTCGGAGCGATTTGCAGCAGACTGGCTGCGGATTTATTCGGTCTCGAAGTACTTAAAATGGGTGTGGAGACCAATAAACGTAATTTTACCCGCTTCCTGATGCTGGCTGACCAGTGGGTAGCTGATGAGATTACGAAAGGGCAAACGCCGAATAAATCATCGCTCGTATTTACCCTGCCTCACACTGAGGGAAGTTTATCGCAAGTGCTTTCGATCCTTTCGTTTTACGGGGTAAACCTGACCAAAATCCAGTCCCTGCCGATTATCGGTCGCGAATGGGAGTATCAGTTTTATATTGACCTCACTTACAATGATTATACCCGTTATCGCCAGGCGATGGATGCCTGCCGACCATTGACCAAAGACCTGAAAGTCTTAGGTGAATATTGCGAAGCGGAGACGCCTTGAGAAAAGGGAATGAAGGAATGAGGGATTGAGAGTGATATAACCCACCAAACGAAAAAGTAAGAAATAAACGCATCAACGAATACAAAAATATGAAGCAGATACAACCGGCCAACCGCCTCAATCAGGTAAACGAATACTACTTTTCGCGCAAACTGAAAGAGATTGCAGATCTTAATGCTCAGGGTAAAAATATTATCAGTCTGGGAGTGGGAAGTCCTGACCTTCCGCCTTCAAGTGCGACCATCGAGACTTTGTGTCAGAAAAGTCACAAGCCTGAAGCGCATGGATATCAGCCTTACGTGGGCATTCCCGAATTGCGTGAAGCTTTTGCAGGGTGGTATAAGAAATGGTACGGCGTTGTACTGAACCCGGCGAACGAAATACAGCCGCTTATCGGTTCTAAGGAAGGTATTTTGCACATATCTATGGCGTTCCTCAATCCGGGTGATGAGGTATTGGTGCCAAATCCGGGTTATCCGACCTATAGTTCGGTAAGCAACCTGGTGGAAGCTAATATTGTAACTTACGATTTGGATGAAAACAACAACTGGGAGCCTGACTTCGACGCTTTGGAGAAGATGGACCTCAGCAAAGTCAAACTAATGTGGGTTAATTATCCGAACATGCCGACCGGCGCCAATGCAACCATCGCATTGTATGAGAAACTGGTGGCTTTCGGTAAAAAACACGGCATTATCATTTGCAACGATAATCCTTACAGCTTCATCCTGAACGATAAACCGATTTCAATTCTCAGTGTTGAAGGAGCAAAAGAAATTTGTATCGAACTTAACTCGATGAGTAAATCGCATAACATGCCGGGCTGGCGTATCGGGATGTTGGCATCGAATGCGCAGTTCGTACAATGGGTATTGAAAGTGAAAAGCAACATCGACTCAGGTATGTTCCGTCCGATGCAAAAGGCAGCCGTAGCTGCGTTGGGTAACAAAGCGGAATGGCACGAGGAGATGAACAAAGTGTACCGCAAACGTCGTGACGTAGCGGGTGCAATTATGGACGCGATGGGTTGTACTTACGATAAAAACCAGGTCGGAATGTTCCTTTGGGGAAAAGTATCCGACCAGTGGGAAAACGGAGAGAAGCTTTCGGATAAAGTTCTTTATGACGGAAACGTATTCATCACTCCCGGGTTTATTTTCGGAAATAAAGGGGATAAATATGTACGCATCTCGCTTTGTTGTCCCGAAGAGAAACTGAAAGAAGCTTTGGAAAGAATTAAATCGGTATTGTAACAAAGCCGGTTACTATATATCATCTCATTTTTGTAGAATAAATAAGCAACATAAACTATGGAATTACAACCAATAACATTCGAAGGCGTAGAAAACAAACGCCCGATGGTAATTGCCGGTCCTTGTAGTGCAGAGACCGAAGAACAGGTAATGGAAGCAGCTCATGCACTGGCTGCAAAAGGTGTGAAAATCTTCCGCGCGGGTATCTGGAAACCGCGTACCAAACCGGGAGGCTTCGAAGGAATCGGAAGCGAAGGTTTGGCATGGTTGCAACGTGTTAAAAAAGAGACTGGCTTGTATGTAGCAACTGAGGTAGCGACAGAGCGTCACGTATATGAAGCATTGAAGTTCGGTGTTGACCTGTTGTGGATTGGTGCACGTACCACTGCTAACCCATTTGCCGTACAGGAAGTGGCAGACGCTTTGAAAGGCTGCAAAATCCCCGTATTGGTGAAAAACCCGGTGAATCCTGACCTCGAATTGTGGATTGGAGCTATCGAACGCGTGTATAACGCTGGTATCCGTCAGATTGGTGCTATCCATCGCGGATTTAGCTCATTCGACAAGAAGATTTACCGCAACCAGCCACAGTGGCACATTCCTATCGAACTGAAACGTCGTATTCCAAACCTTCCTATTTTCTGTGACCCGAGCCATATTGGCGGTAAACGCGAATTTATCGCACCGTTGAGCCAGCAGGCTATGGATCTGAACTTCGAAGGTTTGATTATCGAGTCGCATTGTAATCCGGATTGCGCATGGAGTGACGCTTCACAGCAGGTAACTCCTGATGCATTGGAGCAAATCCTGAACAATCTCGTTATCCGTGATACTGCACAGACTACCGAAGACCTTTCAGACCTCCGTCGTCAGATTGACAACCTCGATAATGACCTGCTTGAGCTTTTGGCTAAACGTATGAGAATCTCTAAAGAAATCGGCCAGTTCAAAAAAGAGCACGGAATGACCGTTCTTCAGTCAGGACGTTACGATGAAATCATCAGCAAGCGTGTCGCTCAGGCGGTGAGCATGGGCATGAGCTCTGAGTTTATGCAAGTGGTGCTCGAAGCGATTCACGAAGAGTCGGTTCGCCAGCAAATTGAAATCATGAATAAGTAAGTTTCAGATACAAAGACGAGCTACAAGCTACACCGGTAGCAAGTAGCTCGTCTTTTTTTAGCGATATACCCACGATGAAGATATTAATCCTTGGCGCCGGAAAAATGGGAACCTTCCTGACCGACGCACTTTGCCTCAATCACGAAGTTGCGCTCTTCGATACCGATCCTAAGCGCCTGCGTTTCGTTTTCAACACCCTACGCATGACCCAACCGGAGGAAATCCGCGAATTTGAGCCCGATATGGTCATTAATGCGGTGACCATCAAATATACTATTCCCGCGTTTGAAATGGTACTGCCTTATCTCACAGAAAGATGTATCATTTCGGATATCGCATCGGTGAAGACGGGTTTGCCGGAGTTTTATGCCAAAACAAAAAATCCTTACGTCTCTACCCACCCGATGTTCGGTCCTACTTTTGCGAGCTTAAGCGATTTGTCAAAGCAGAATGCCATTATCATTACCGAGTCAGACCACATGGGAAAGGCCTTTTTCAAGGACTTCTACCAATCCCTGCATTTGAATATCTTCGAATACTCATTCCAGGAACATGATGAGACGGTGGCTTACTCGCTTTCCGTTCCCTTTGCATCCACATTGTCTTTCGCATCCATCATCAAGCGTCAGGAAGCACCGGGTACGACATTCAAAAAGCACATGGACATTGCTTACGGACTGCTTTCGGAGGATGATTACCTGATTCGTGAAATCCTGTTTAACCCATACACGGTCGAACAACTTGAACGTATGAAAGGGGAGCTTGATACGCTTATTCACATCATTGATAATAAAGACAATGAGGCGATGGGCGAATATTTGCTCAAGGTGCGCAAGAATATTGAGTAGTTTTTTTACATTTGCCGTCATTAATCACAATAAAATAGTTGACTTATGGAAAAAGCATTTTCGATCAGGGAATCAATCAAGTCTGCATGGAAACTGATAAACAATGACAATCTGTTTTTACTTATCGGATTGTTATTAGCTTATTTGGTGATAGAAGGATTACTATCTACGGTACAGGTCTTGAACAAGGGAGGCATTTCCTCATTACTTTCTCAGTTGGCAGAACTGTTTGTGTCGGTGGTATTTTCCTTGGGATTCATTAAAGTTTGCCTTCAGATCGCAAAAGGAGAAGAACCGGAGTTTAAAGCATTCAAGGATGTTATTCCGTTATTCTGGAGATACATTTTCGCATCTATATTGTCTGCATTGCCAATTATGGCATGTGCTATAGTTGCAGGGCTTTTTGCTTTTATTCTTGCTGATTTTATGAATATGGGAGCCCGTTTGGCTGGCTATTCATTTCATGATGCAACTCAGATATTTTCAATTCTGAAAATTGTTGCTTTTCCCGGTTTATTGGTTTTAATTATAGTACTTGCTCCTGCAATTTATTTCAAAATCCGATGGATGTTCTTTCCATATTATATTGTGGATAAGAATGCAGGAATTATGGACTCATTACGCTTGAGCTGGGCAGCTTCTAAAGGTAACTTTTGGCATATCTTTTTGTTCGGGCTGACTTGTTTCGGACTGGTAATTGCGGGTTTGATAGCCTTAGTGCTTGGCGTTTTTGTAGCGATTCCGGTCATTTCAATGACAACTGCATTGATTTATCTGCAACTGGATAAAGCGATTCAACCCAAAGAGGTGATTGAGCCGGTACAACCTGAAGTACAGCAGTAATCAATCTATATTTCACACAAAAGCCAGACAGTTCGCTGCCTGGCTTTTGTCATTTATGGAGAAAGGGTAAAAACGACCTAGTGACCCCTCCCGAGTGATGCAGACAATATCATATTCTGGTTAAATCGGTCAATAAATGTGCTGATTTACCTGTTTTTGCTGCTGCAAAAGTCCCCTTTAGGGGATTTAGGGGCGGAAAATACAATAGCACTTGAAACTTTGCTGAGTTTTTACACTGCCTCTTATAGCGAATGGGGTTATTATTCAATAGGGCGCAATACGATAATTCCGGTATGAATTTTCACGCCACTCAGGTATTCGGCCAATGTCTTATCGGAGACGACCACTTTCTTCAACGTCGAGGAAGCATGCATGAAATGCAGTTCTTTGCCCACCCACACGGCAAAACCAACGTGGCTGATGTCCAGTCCCTTCAGGTTTGTGGTAATGGCAATGATGTCGCCGGTTTTGATCTTATTCGCCTTAGCAGCCACATCAGCCTTCGGAATATAATTGTAGATGCGTTGGTTAATATCGTTCTCCTGAGCCGCTATAGTAGGGATAAATTCGGGATGTTCGCGCAGGGCTCTGTATTTATCAGGGTTATGACTCATAAAACCATCATGGAATCGAATGGTGTCGCAGCTGATCTTCTTCGTAACATCTTTCACGAGCCCCTTTTTTGTGTTGTCCTTAATCCAGTCGGTGAAATAGTGCAATCGGGAAGGATACTGGTCTATTTTACCATCCCGATAACGGATTTGGGTCAATGTGCGACAGAAATTATCATAGGTAAAATCCTTTGATTTGGCAGTCAAAGCCAATGCAAAAGTCGTCTCCACAAACGTAGTACAATCCAACTCGCGTAAATTGACCACCAACTGCTCCCGGTCGTTAATCTCCAGCGTACTCGCCACGTAAGGACGGTCCAGAAAGAATCTGCCCGTCTCTTCAATCAATTTCTCCAAAGGCAACTTCGGGCTGACAGCGGATTTATATTGCTCAAAAACGGCTTTATCATCCATTTGGGCGTATGTTGCTGTGCATACAAGGGAAAAAAGAATCAATAGGGAAAATATTTTACTCTTCATAACGGCTATTTTTGTTTTGTCAAAGGTAAATATAATAGTGAAGTTTTGATGTCTGGGAAGTTTGAATAAATATTTAATCAGGTATTTGTAATAGCCCAATCATTAGTGCTTTTCAATAATGATAAAATGCAATTAAATTAATCAAGTCCGGCATTTGACCTGCTTATCTTTTAATTCATTTTATTATAAGTCTTCTTTTTAGGCGGAAGATCAGAGTGCAGCGTATTTCGATAAACATATCCTCTTCTATAGGTGCCAGTCCTCCCCCAATCATAATAACAAATCACATCTGCAATTAAAGAATCATGCTCATATCCCATGATATAGACACAAGTATCATAAGGCATTTCATTCACTGGAAAATTAAAAACCGGATTCATGTTCCCATGTTCTATTTGTCTGTAATAAGTTATGAGTGAATCCCAATACATTTTATCTTCTACATACAATACTGGATTAACAGTACCTTTGTGATATCGTTCATAACAATACATCTTCCTTTTAGAATAGACATTCTTACGAAATGATTTTTCAATATAATCCCCGATTAGATTCCAGGCTATACAAAAGACGATGAAAACTAATGTATATTTTATTACCTTATTAAGCTTCATTTGATTGACTTATTATTAAGCGATTAATTTCTCTTATGTGATTATTATTTCCTTTCAAATATACAAAACAGTTTAATGTCAGCGAAACATCATTATATTATCTCTGTAAATATCATATTGAATAATATCATTGTATGTAAATCTCTACAATCACATTAATACACACTCAAAAAATATCCAGTTGGAGGAAAATAACGACTATTGGCGCCGGTAAAATAACAAAGAGGCCTTACATAACCTCAAAGCACGAATTAGTAAGTGCAAATTGTTAATACGTAAAGAAGAAGGTGTTTATCGTAAATGGGAAATGTGAAAAAGTAAACGAGAAGAGAGCAAAAGTAAGTTCCCAATGGGCTATCTTATTAACATATTGTAATATCGTAGTAGAGAAATGCTTTATCGTAATGGCAAAATACTCTATCGTAACTCACTAATGGGCTATCGTATTAACAAAACGCTCTATCGTAACCCAATAATGGTTTATCGTATTAACAAATTGCACTGTCGTAATTGTGAAATGCTCTATCGTAACAGCAGAGTAAGCGAAAGTAATGTACCAGACAACAGCCATACTCTAAAAGACAAGAAAGGCTGAAAGAAATTCATCTTCCAGCCTTTATATGATTGAATAGATATGCTCTTAGATAAGACCTTTAGCAGCTAACAGCGCTTCCATCTCTTGTTGTACTTTAGCCGCTTCCGCTTTAGAAGCTTGCGCGAAGTCTTCGCCGTTAGAAGCGTAGATAATCTGACGGGATGAGTTTACCAACAGGCCGCAGGTATCGTTCATACCGTATTCGGCAACATCCTGAAGGCTTCCGCCCTGAGCCCCAACACCAGGAACCAACAGGAAGTGATTTGGAGCCGCTTTACGCACATCAATAAACATCTTGCCCTGAGTTGCACCAACCACAAACATCAGTTGGTCTTCAGTTGCCCACTGTTGCGTAGTTTTCAATACCTTTTCAAACAGGCGCTCACCGTTTGCGTCAGTTGTAAACTGGAAATCCTGGGAACCTTTGTTAGATGTCAGAGCCAACACGATTACCCATTTACCCGGATAGATAAGGAAAGGTTTCACGCTGTCTTCTCCCATATATGGCGCCACGGTAATTGAAGTCGCCTTAAGGTGTTCGAAAGCCGAACGGGCATACATCTCAGAGGTGTTACCGATATCACCGCGTTTCGCATCGAGGATGATAAACTGGTCAGGGTATTTCTCATTGATGTAAGCAATGGTTTTTTCCAAAGCTGCGATTCCCACCATACCCAGGCTTTCGTAAAAAGCAGCATTAGGCTTATATGCAACGCACAAATCAGCGGTAGCATCGATGATTTCTTTATTAAAAGCGAAGATAGGGTCTTCCTCCTTCAATAAATGTTGCGGGATTTTTTTGATGTCGGTATCCAGTCCTACACAGAGGAAGGATTTTTTACGTTTGATGTTAGCAAACAGCTCTTGCTTAGTCATTTTATCGTGTGTTAGATTATTTGAATTTCCTTACCACTAAGATTATTAGGCTAATAAAGTCTTAGTGTTTCTTTGTGCGCTTAGTGTCTTAGTGGTTAAATCTTAAAGTTCCGATTCTTTCAGTCGTTCAGCGTTTTCAGCCACTATCAGTTGGTCAAGGATCGGTTGCACTTCTCCGTCCATGATTGCCGCGAGGTTGTACATCGTCAGGTTGATGCGGTGATCGGTTACGCGACCTTGCGGATAGTTATATGTACGTATCTTAGCCGAACGGTCACCGGTCGAAACCATAGTCTTACGCTTCGAAGCGATTTCGTCAAGGTACTTTTGGTGCTCGATAGCGTAGATACGCGAACGAAGTTCGGTCATCGCTTTAGCCTTATTCTTGTGCTGTGATTTCTCATCCTGGCATTGCACGGTAATACCGGTCGGGATGTGTACCAATCGGATCGCAGAGTAGGTCGTATTTACCGACTGACCTCCCGCACCGGAAGAACAGAAGGTATCGACGCGCACGTCTGATTCTTTTACCTCGATATCGAATTCTTCAGCTTCCGGAAGTACTGCCACAGTCGCAGCAGAAGTATGCACACGGCCCTGAGTCTCCGTTTGAGGGACACGTTGCACACGGTGAACGCCCGATTCGTATTTCAGGATACCGTAAACGCCTTCACCGGTTACCGAGAAGATGATCTCCTTGAATCCGCCTGACGTTCCTTCACTGTGGTCGGTTACTTCAACTCTCCAGCCTTTCGATTCGCAGTATTTTGTGTACATCCGGAAGAGGTCACCGGCGAAAATAGCCGCCTCATCACCTCCCGTACCTCCACGAATCTCTACGATAGCATTTTTGCTGTCTTCCGGATCAGCAGGCACGAGCAACAATTTGATTTCTTCTTCCAAAGAGGGAATGCGGGAAGAACAGGTATCCAACTCTTCTTTCGCCATTTCACGCATTTCGGGATCATTTTCAGTATCAAGGATCATGCGTGCCTCCTCGATGCCGTTCAGCATTTGCTGGTATTCGTTGCGGGCAGCCACGATTTTCTCCAAATCGCGGTACTCTTTATTCAGTTTGACAAAGCGTTTCATATCCGCTAACACAGCCGGGTCGGTAATCAGGGTCTGAACCTCCTCGAAGCGTGATACTAGTCCGTCTAATTTTTCTAATAATGAATTTTCGGCCATTTATAGGGTCGTTGTTTTATTGATTGAACACAAAGGCGCAAAGACGCTATGAATTCATTTTTAAGATCATCGCATCTCAGCGCCTTGGCGTTTAATGATTTAATATTCGAATCGTCCGAATTCGCTTTCGATTACCAGCTCGGTTTTCTCTGAAGCTTCTACGAAACCGACGATTTGCGCATCGATACCGAAAGATTTAGAGATTTCAATAACCTGTTGCGCATGTTCCGGAGCGATATACACTTCCATGCGGTGTCCCATGTTGAACACTTTGTACATCTCCTTCCAGTCAGTGCCTGATTGCTCCTGAATGGTGCGGAACAATGGAGGAACCGGGAAGAGGTTATTTTTAGTCACTTTCACGTTGTCTACGAAGTGAAGCACTTTGGTCTGAGCACCACCTGAACAATGTACCATACCGTGTATTTCCGGACGAAGCTGATCGAGCAGTTTCTTAATTACGGGCGCATAAGTACGGGTCGGAGAAAGCACCATTTTACCGGCATCAATGTCCAGACCTTCGATAGCGTCGGTTAACTTCAGGCCACCGGAATAAACCAGCTCTGAAGGCACGGCAGCGTCGAAGCTTTCAGGATATTTTTCAGCCAGATATTTTGCAAATACGTCGTGACGGGCAGAGGTAAGACCGTTGCTACCCATACCGCCGTTGTACTCTTTTTCGTAAGTCGCCTGTCCGTAAGAAGCCATCCCCACGATCACGTCACCCGGACGGATGTTGGCATTGTCGATTACGTCGCTGCGTTTCATGCGGCAGGTCACGGTACTGTCTACGATGATGGTGCGTACAAGGTCACCTACATCGGCAGTCTCGCCACCGGTAGAGTAAGCGTTAACGCCCAACTCGCGCAGTTCGGCAAGCAGTTCGTCTGTACCGTTGATGATAGCAGAGATCACTTCTCCGGGGATTAATAGTTTATTGCGGCCAATGGTCGATGAAACCAGAATGTTATCCACGGCACCCACACAAAGCAGGTCGTCGATGTTCATGATCAAAGCGTCCTGAGCGATACCTTTCCATACAGAGATGTCACCGGTTTCTTTCCAGTAAAGGTATGCTAATGAAGATTTTGTGCCCGCACCGTCAGCATGCATAATGTTGCAGTATTCGGGATCACCGCCCAAAATGTCAGGGATGATTTTACAAAATGCTTTTGGGAAAATACCTTTATCGATGTTTTTGATGGCGTTATGCACATCTTCTTTCGAGGCAGAAACGCCGCGCTGGTTGTACCGTTGGTCGCTCATTTTCTATTTAGTTACGAATTTTTTAATTGAACGCTAAGTGGCTAAGACGCAAAGTTTTTGATTCAATGCATTAGCGAAATATGAATCTGCTGAATAGTCAGCAAATTGGGTGCAAATTTAGTGTAAAAAAGGGAGTTAGGCAAATGGAATATCTTCTGCTGAAATCTATATTTGGAGTAAATGGGGGTACCTCAGAGGTACCCCTCCCCACCTAAAAGTTAAACCGATTTACCTCGAAGGTAAACCGGCTTAGCAAAAAGGTGAACCGATTTACCTTTCGGGTACCCAGGTTTACCTTTTAGGTGAACTGATTGACCTTCGAGGTAGGCTGGTTTAGCAAAAAGGTGAATTGGTTCAGCTTAGAGCTAAACTAATTCACCTTTGAAGTGTCCCGATTTACCTCAAAGGTAAACACATTTACCTTTGAGGTGGAAGATTATTCTTTCAAACCCGCCAGTTTTTCGATTTTATTCTTGTAATTGGTGTTTTCCAACCATCCTGTAAATTGTTCAGCTCCTGGACCATAAGCGAAAATAGGAACAGGCGCTCCGGTATGGTAGGTTTTGGTAAAGTCAATCTTCACGGTTTTATCCTTGAAGCTGCCTTCACGAATGGCAGTACCTCCTGTCTCATGGTCAGCGGTGATAATCACCAAGGTATGACCGTCTCTTTTAGCAAATTCAAGGACTTTCCCAACCGCATTGTCAAAGTCAACGGTTTCTGTTACGACATAGTTTCCATCGTTTGCGTGGCCGCCCCAGTCGATTTGTGAGCCTTCCACCATCAGGAAGAATCCTTTCTTGTTGTTGCTCAGTCTTTTCATCGCCAGCTCAACCGCTTCAGGCAAATAGTCGCGGCCTTCGCTCGCTTTCTTCGGATGGTCTTCAGCCAAAAAAGTTAACAGGGGGCTTTTCACCGGAGCTTTAGCGGCCTCTTCCATTGAGTAGGCAACGGTGTATCCGGCCTGTTTCAGTTCGTTGGAGAGGTTGCGTCCGTCGGTGCGCTTTTCAAAATCATTAATTCCTCCGCCGATAGCCACATCTACTCCCGATTTGGGAAACCAGCTCGCTATTTCCTGAGTGGAATTTCTGCTTCCGGCATGTGCATAAAAGGTTGCAGGGGTAGCATGAGTCAGGTTGCAGGTGACAACAATTCCGGTAGAGAGGCCGTTCTTTTCCGCAACAGACAAGATGGATTGTACCGGAACAGTATCCGGTGTTACCCCAATCATCCCGTTGTTGGTTTTAACGCCGCAAGCGATGGCGGTACCTCCGGCTGCCGAGTCGGTAATGTAATTGTTTGCAGAGTAAGTCTTTTCAATCCCGGTATAGGGGAATTTAGCCATGTTCAGGTTGTTTCCGGTGACGGTCAAAGCCGCTTGTACCTGATTGAATCCCATACCGTCACCAATCATGACGATGATGTTTCTTACTTTTTGGGCAAATGAATCGGTCGTGTTGACCACGAACAGGCAAGCCACCAACAGCATTCCTGTTTTTAAAGTATTTGTCATTTTAGAACGATGTGATATGTTAGTTAAGTTGTTGTTTGTGTCGGCAAAGTAACCGTTGATTCCGGAGGGTAGGGAAAACTATCAGTTCAAATAATACAAATAGCAGACCAATCGACAACTTTTTATAATGGGAAATTGGATATGTGATTTCGTATGGATTTTTCTTATTCGAGAGTATCAATAATTTTCTTGATCTCTTCGTCTGTTTCGTGAAGCGTTTTCTTGCAAAAAGTCAGCAGTTCTGTGGAACGGGCAACCAATGATTTCAATTGGTCGATTTCCACTTCATCGTTTTGCAGCTTGCGGACGATGTCTTCCAGTTCTTTTACCGCTTCGGTATATGTTGTCTTTTTTGCCATAGGTGTAATCGTTTTATTTTCAATGCAGGCAAAGTTAGTTTTTATATCTGTTCCAAATAAATCGGGGTGGTGAATTAATAGAAATTTAATACCATTACTAACCTCCAAGGTTTTCAAAACCTTGGAGGTTTAGCCACAAAAAAAAGCGGAACCTCGTTTGAAGTTCCGCTTTGTATAATATTAGAAATGGATTATACCAATCCTTCGATTTCCACCATTTCGTTTACATCGGCATGGTAATCTACTTCTTTGAATCCGAAACCGAATAGGTTTTTGAAATCTTTGGTGTAACCTTTCAGGTCACCGATGTGTTTGAGTGATTCGGTTGTCGCATCTTGCCACAAACGGGTAACCTCTTCCTGTACATCATCTCGTAATTCCCAATCGTCAATGCGGATACGGTTCGCTTCGTCAGTCGGGATATGTCCGTTTACGAAAAGTCGGTCAGCATACAGGCGCTGGATTTGCTCGATACAACCTTCGTGGATTCCTTTCTCTTTCATGATTTTGTACAGGATAGAGATGTACAAAGGAATCACCGGGATTGCAGAGCTTGCCTGGGTTACCAATGCTTTGTTTACCGAAACATACGCTTTACCGCCTTTAGCCTGAAGTTTTTCAGTAATAGCAGCAGCTGTTGCTTCGAGGTGGTCTTTTGCACGACCGATTGTACCTCTGCGGTAGATCGGCTCGGTAACTGAAGGACCAATGTAAGAATAAGCCAGTGTCAGCGCGTTAGGAGCCAAAACATCAGCTTTAATCATTTCGTCGATCCACATTCCCCAATCTTCACCACCCATTACGGCTACAGTGTTTTCGATCTCTTCCTCGTTGCAAGGGTCAATTGAAACTTCAGAAATGACGCCGGTGTGGAAATCAACGGTTTTATTTGAATATGGAACACCGATTGGTTTCAATACCGAACGGTGGGTAACGCCTGTCACCGGATTTGTACGCACCGGTGCTGCAAGGCTATAGATCACCATATCCACCTGGCCGAGATCAGCTTTAATCAGGTTGATGGTTTTTTCTTTGATTTCGTTTGAGTAAGCGTCTCCGTTGATGCTTTTAGCATAAAGTCCGGCTTTGATTGCTTCTTGCTGGAACGCAGCCGTATTATACCAGCCCGGAGTAGCTGTTTTACCTTCCTGTGGTTCTTTTTCGAAGAATACCCCGATAGTAGCAGCATCTGAACCGAAAGCGCTGGTGATTCTCGATGCGAGACCGAAGCCCGTAGATGCACCGATTACCAAAACTTTCTTCGGACCGTTGATGGCTCCTTTCGATTTTACATATTCGATTTGGTTAAGCACGTTCTGTTCACAACCTTTCGGGTGAGCGGTAAGGCTGATGAATCCGCGCATTCTTTGTTTAATGATCATAATATGATTTGGTCTTATTTATTTCAAAACATAGTGCACGATTACTCGTTTCTGTAATTTGCGGGTGCAAAAGTAATATTATTTTACCGAATTGCCAGCTAAGGAGTTAAACAAGCCCCTGTATTCTGATAATTCTTTATGGAAATGTGTACAAATCCGGGTACTGAGCGAATGCTCCTTCAGATAAAGGCGATAAATTCTCTGAAGAAATTCCCCCGTTTTATATTACGTTTTCCGGAATAAATCTCTATTTTTGATCGAATGGCTTTGCATTAGAAACCATCAAATTAACCTCCTGTGTCAACTGTTACTCAATCCGGTTAGCGTATAGCCGTCATAAATATTTTGAACCATGAAAACACTCATTCCCTTTTCGGATATACAGATGTATCTTCCCTCATCTACCCGTTTCCAGTGGGGCAGAACAGAAAAAGAACTGCTTAATGAACGCAGGCTTATTCAGCAATGTCTCATTGAAAATTCATTGATGCCACTCTATCGCCGTACTGAAGAATTCCTAGACAGAGACGGATATAAACAGTTACTGGAATGCTTTGCAGCGCTGCGATTGAAGCTGGCTGATGAGTATGAAATCGATGTGGTGGATCGCTCTATGGAGCAAAACCGCTTTGATATTGCCCATATGTTGTTCCAGCGTGATCCGTCGAATCCCATCCGACATTTGATGCACAATGCCACTGAAACCTGGTTTTTTTATTCTCTGGAAATGAATCTCGACCCCACAATGATTGCCGACGAAGCCGATCGCTGGATAGAGCGGGAGCATATCAAAAGGGTACTGGGGATAGTGGAGTGCCCAAACGAACACAACAACCGGTTGCTTGAGGAGCTGATTGACAACTCACACCTGGGCGGTGAGCTGCGTATCTATTTCCGGGCGCCATTGTTTAATCTGATCAGGGAGAATACCGATTTCAACGTTGTGCATATTCTGGGGCCGGAAGTCTTTGTCGCCGTCGTTAACAGCAAGGAGCGAACCGGCTACGATATTACCTTGCCGATTGACCTCACCATTCCTTTTATCCGCAAAGATTTGTATTTCGACCAGGCAATGCACTACAGTTATATCGATGATTTGCATAGCAAGGATATTGAGCACTGGAATGACAATACCTCGTTTATTCCATTGGTGAAATACTCCGGTGATTAAGATCTTATACCCAAAAAGTAAAATGAAATTCACAAAGACGGGACATTTTTGATTCGCAGAGTGGAGTTGCCGACTATTTTCTCTTATATCAGGCTATTGATAGTTGCCACAAATTCCAGATTAAACAGCTTGAGATTGAGTTCTAGCAAACGGAATCCATCACCCGATAAATCCACAATCTTCGGATAATATTTTACAGCCAGTTCTTTTGTTTTTAGGTGTATCTGCTCCGTCAGCTCTATGTTTTTGGTTGTTTGAATGGCTTTGGCATAGTATGCCCGTAATGCAGCCAGATCTTCGGTCTTCCTGAAATCGGGATAACTTTCATCCTTATCCAGTACTGTATGAGTAATGCTCAATGCTGCGATTGCAAATTGACTTAGCAGTTCGTTGAATTCGTCAGTGCGGATAAATGCCGGATAATGCAGCCGGATGATGTTGATGATTTCGGTCTCAAACTCTTCCTTGAACGTATTGTAGAACTTATCCACCTTTTTGAACTCTTCCAGAAATTGCGATCTTCTTTCCTCGTTGTCAAATAATCTCATTGTCGGGTTTTTTGCTGCAATATAATCAATTTGATTGGAATGTTGTGGTGTTTGTGTAAAAATGTCTATCGAAAGCTCGGATTTGTAGGTTAAGGCGAACTGAGGCAGAGTGCAATAGGGATAGCCTGAATGATACAGTTTTTACACACTTTCTACCATCTCTTTATAGACTATTGCGATTTGTAATAATCTGCTGGGTCTTCTTTTACCGCGACCGATAGGGTGGTTTGCAATTATTGTATTGACTTTTTTTCGTAATAGTGCCAAGAGTAATATATCCGAAGAATTATCATCTAACGTAATATCTATGTTATTGTCAATGATATATTTTTTCAGTTTATTGTATTCGATCTCAGCAACCTGTTTTAGAATTTCTCCATGAGAAATCAATGCCTTGTTGATCGTTTGAGGTGATGTTAGTTTCAAAAGGAGTAGTTCTTCATAAAGTTCACCGGCATTATTTGCGAAAGTAGATTCGCCTTTCAACTCTTCACGCATACGAATGACGAAATCATGAACATCGTCGAAGTCACCGGTCCTTTCTTTCAGTCGTTCATCGGTGGCTTCCAGTAATCTTTTGATGGTTGTGTCCCCTGATTTGGTGATTAACCCCAACTGGTCAAGGAGTTCTAATTCCTGTTCGGAAATGATTCCGCTCAAAGGTTTGTATTGTAAATCGTGCTCGATTTCATTATATACATGAGCCAGCAGACTGCACACCTGAATCTCGCAGGTTGTATTTTTCAGATTTTCGTTTTCACCAATCAGATATTCATCCGGCAAATATACCTGGCAGTGAGTCGCCCGATAGTGTTTGCCTTTCTCCGATTTGTCTTTTGCTTTTATAATCGGTTGATTACCTTTATCCTTTCCGATAAAAGCCTGCCGTATTTCTTCCACCACCTTTTCCCTGTCTGATTCCAGATAGGTGATGATTCTTACACCGGCTAAATCGCTGATTTGATCAAAGACCTCATCTACTGTTGTCAGCGTTTTGTGCTTTCGTAGTTTTTCCTGAAAGCTATTCGGATCTTTGGCCCGTCTCTGTACGGTTGCTCTGATGGTTAGTTTCTTTTGAACGATCTCATTACAGATAAGATAGACAAGGTCTGCCAGTTTCTTATATCTGTCATATTCACGATAATATCTGGCAACCGCTATTTCTATAATATTTTCATCCATCACTTTTTTGTGTTTGAAATATTTGGTTATCTGCATTTATGATCTAAACACTGGATGGAATCGGTTTGTTTCTTGCAAAATAATATTGGACAAATCCAACCGGATTTGTCCTTTTTCTATCATAAATAACTCTGCTGTCGCAAATATGGAAGGTCTCTGTTACGCTCAGACCTGAACTAGCTCCAGACAGCGTGTTTTTATACTTGCGTGAATTTGGGATTCCGGAGTTAATCTTATGCAGGTCATCTTTTATCCTGTGTTTAACCTGACCTCAATACTTACTCCAGATTCTGCATCCGATGCGCAATACAGGGGCCAGATCTACATTCGGAATATGATATTGTGTGGAGCCGAAGTTCGCACTTTTATCGCTTCGCAAATATATGTGGTATCCCGGCTGAACATAGAAATTCCGGCCAATAAAGAACTGGTAGCTGATCCCGCCACCAAAGTCTGTACTGTGTATGTCCTTTTCAATGCCTGTGCTTTTTTGTTCAATACCGAAAGTGTGTGATTCCAGATAAGTGTATGCTTCGAGATTCTTCCATATATTATAACCCAGAAAAAGACCGGGTGACGTTTTATAATATCTTTTGAAGTTTGCTGACGAGTTCTTTATTCCTGCGGGTTCGGCATCGTAGTTTCCACCGTTGATCACGCTCACTCTGACCCTGAATTTTTCGTATCGGTAGCAGGCCGCAAGGTGAAAGCCTCCGGTAAGGAACATGGGTGCAAGGCTTTCAAACTCCAACGCTTGCTTTGTGTCATAACTATGCGGGCAGTGTTTCTTTGATGATGTATTCGTGGTGTCGGATTGTGCCAGGGCATTAAAAACCGGGATCAGTAAAACAATGCAGATCAACGTTAGCTTTTTCATTTCTTCTGAATTTTAATAATGACTATTGGATGGCAAAAGTCAGAAGAATAGATTCGATTTTACACCGCATTTGTTACCAAATTTCGGTACCTTGAATTATTTTCCTCGAATGCGGCTGAGGGATTTGGGTGCAATACCCAGAAAGTTGGCTATGTGGTAAAGCGGAACCTGTTGCACGATCTCAGGGTGCTCGTGAAGCAACTTCTCATAGCGTTGTCCGGCTGTAAGAGTTTGCAGATCAATGCTGTGTTGTGCAATCTTCACAAAAGCCTGCTCGATCAGTATGCGCCCCAGCTTTTCAAGTTTGGGGATTTGTTGGTAGGCATAGTTAAGATTATTGTTGGAAATCACCAGCAGTTCACAGTCGTCAATTGCTTTGATATGAATATAAGAGGGGTTATGGCTAAGTCTGCTTCTGTTGTCGGTTACCCAATCTCCGGGAAAAGCAAAATCGGTGGTCGCCTCATTCCCCGAATCCTGTAACTTATAATATATCAGCGTTCCCCGGTTAATGAAAGCGATGGAAGTGCATACCTCACCCTCTTTTAGAAAATAGTCGTTTTTCTTCAATATCCTGACTTCGAATAGCTCCAGCAGTTGTTGCCATTCGGCTTCACTGAGCGAAATGATTGCTTCTGTCGAACGTTTTAGTAAATCACTGTTCATAAGAGGTTGGGGGCTTTGGTTCCTGCAAATATAACAATTTTACATCCTTATCTATCCACAGTAAACCGGCTTCAGAAAGGACTGGAAGAGGTCGGTTGTGGTGTGTAAACTTAAAATTGAACAAGCATTTTAGCTGCTTTCCGCATTGCAAAATGCTCATAATAAAGAAAGGGCGGATCACAGATCACGCCCTGACGGTTCATTATTTTTGTACGGTTGTAAATCCGGTGTGACGGAAGAATTAATCGCAGAAACTGGTTTCTATATATTATATGTCCGTTATTTGTGCAAGCCGGGAGGCTTGCTTTTAACAGAACGAAGTCTGGAGACTTCGCTCAACGGCTTAGCTAGTTTTGTACACTACGATGAACGGAGAAAATGAGACAAAACATTTGAACAATGAAAAAGACTTACGATGGTGGTATTGTGAATAATAGTTTTGATTGTATCTATGCTTTGTAACGATGTGTTTTTTAGGAAATCTATATTAAGAGGAATATCTGTATCGAAATGAGAACCTCCAAGAGTATTTGAACTATCTAAAAGCATTCTGTTTATAGAGTAAAATACAGGTTTTCTGTCTTTATATGTAATAATGACTTCTCCGTTTAGCCATTCTTGAAAGTCCATGATTATTTGGTTTGAGAATTTTCTATCAATTGTAGCTTCATTAATAATAATTTGAGCAAGTATTCCATCTGCTAAATCTAGCATATCATCTGGGAAACTTTGATTCACGGGTCTTGCATATACAGGAAGAGAAAGGTTCTTTAATGAGGCAATTCTAAAAAGTAAAGGATTGTAATTACTGTTTTGTGGTTTTTGCTCATCAAGCTTATGTGCTAAAAGACTTCTAAGAAGCCCTAAAAGACTCATTATGAGAAAATCTTTACCTTGAATCCATTCTTTAAATGTGAATTCAATATTGTTGAAAAGATTGACGAATTCTTGGACTTGTTCTTGCTCTGTCTTTTCTCTTCTTTCTGATTTTTTCTTTTTCTCTAATTCAATGAATCGAGTTCTTCTCCAATTTATCCATTTATCTAAATTTTGGTTGTGACTTAGATCTATACTTTCATTATTGTTTAAAGGAGCTTCATCTGATACTAGTTTTGTTTCACATACATTACTTGTGTGTATTATATGATTGTTTATTTGTAACTTAGAGTAAAACTCAGACCATATGAATGTTAATATTCTATCTCGGTTAGATTGGAATCGTATTTTTTGGGATTCAAATCTTGAAAAAATAACGTATTCATTTTCAACTAGAATCAATATATGGCCATCTGGATAACCATATATTATTAGAGTTGAATCAGTTAGTGGCATTGATATTAACTCAGTCTGAGATGTAATTCCTTGTGGGAAATTTTCTGGAAACGAAATGACTAAATAGATTGTACCTTCTTTCATAATGTCTTTTTGCTATCTTCTTTCAATAATCAAAAATAGCCATTTTATATCTAAAACAAAAAAAGGACAAACCCACACTCGGATTTGCCCTTTTAATATTATAAAAACGCACAGCGTCTTACCGCCTTCGCGTTCAATTTAAATTACTTTTTAGAAGTACGCTTACGCTCATTCTCATCCAGAAGAATCTTGCGCAGATAGAGCCAACTCCACATACTCACCTTCCCCGATGAATTTATTCTTTTTCGGGTGAAATCACTTTATAGACAACACCTGCCAATATTGCCCCGATGATAGGAGCAATAATAAATAACCAAAGTTGTTCGATTGCCCAACCGCCTACAAATACGGCCTGACTAATACTTCTTGCGGGATTTACCGAGGTGTTTGTGACCGGAATGCTGATTAAATGGATCAGCGTTAATGCCAATCCGATAGCTATTCCGGCAAATCCTTTGGCGGCTTTGGAGTGTGTTGCGCCTAAAATAACAATCAAAAACATAAAGGTCATTACTATTTCACACACTAAAGCGGCAAGCATACCGTATCCGCCCGGTGAGTGTTCTGCATATCCGTTTGCAGCAAAACCACCGATCTCAAATCCGGCTTTCCCGCTGGCGATGACGTACAGGATACCTGCTCCGGCAATTCCACCCAGTATTTGTGCGGTAATGTATGGGAGTAGTTCTTTTTTGTCGAAGCGACCGCCTGCCCAAAGTCCGAGAGATACTGCAGGGTTTAGGTGGCAACCTGATACGTGCCCGATTGCATAAGCCATTGTTAAAACGGTTAGACCAAATGCTATTGCTACGCCGGTGAATCCAATTCCCAATTCAGGATACGCAGCGGCTAAAACAGCACTTCCACATCCTCCCAATACTAACCATAAGGTTCCAATAAATTCTGCAACTAACTTTTTCATAGGATCATCATTTTATTGTCGTTAACACTAGTGTCCCATAAAAATTGGGACGAATTAAAAATCAAATAAATTTGGCTCATTAAGCCTAAAACGCTCTTTGTCATTTTGAAATTTAGTTTTGTCGAAGAGGTCTCGAAGATGAGTTTTATCAG
>NZ_JAKZKV010000015.1 GCF_022808675.1 Parabacteroides sp. FAFU027 | reverse complement strand
TGGACCCAACTCGACAAGGTTTCTGTACCCGAATTGGGGACAACCGTCAAGGCTTCCGATTACGCCAGTATTTTGTATATCCGTACTGGATGGGCCGATTTAGAACCTCAGGAAGGAGTTTATGCCTGGGATAATAATGCAACGATTAAAATGCTGATTGAAGGAGCAAAAGCAAGAGGGCTTAAACTCGCGTTCCGTATAGTGGAGGATAGCCGCGACAAACCCAGAAACTTTACTCCAACATATGTGAGAGATGCGGGCGCACAGGGGTATGTAACGCAGACAGGAAGTGTATCGGTATGGTCTCCTTATCCAGATGACCTCGTTTTCCAGGCGAAATATGAGAAGTTTATCAAAGCTTTTGCCGCAAAATTTGACGATCCTGATGTGGTTGATTTCATCGATGGATACGGACTGGGCAAATGGGGAGAAGCGCACACGGTACTATATCTGAATACGGCCAACAGACAGTCGGTTTTCGACTGGATCACGAATCTTTACCTGACTAATTTTAAAAAAGTTCCCTTGGCAATAAATTACCACCGGTTGATCGGTTTACCACAGGAATGGGCAAGTCCCAATCCCGATACTAAAACCCTTTTGACAAGCGCTTTCAACAAAGGTTATATGTTGCGGCACGATGCCTTTGGAATGACGAGTTATTACCAGAGCTACGAAAAGGGAATTGTAACCGATTGGTTTCCCACCCGTCCGGTTATAATGGAAGGTGGCTGGTGCGTAAATACCATGAACTATTCCGTAGACCCCCGCGGATACAAGACGGCTGCCCATGTACGCCAGGGTGAATACGATGATTCAAAGGCCGCACATGTCAATGTGATGGACTTCCGCGCCGGCGGCGAAGTGCAGTCGTGGTTCAAAGATGCTTATTCCCTGGTAAATAGCTTTATAATAGAAGGTGCATACCGTTTGTATCCCGACATGGTCTCACTGCCCGGGACGGTGACAAATAACACATCCGTTAAGATCGTGCACCGCTGGAATAATCTCGGCTGGGGTGTTTGTCCGAACAATCTGCCGCAATGGAATCAAAAATACAAGGTTGCCTTTGCGCTGCTGAGCAAAACCGACGATAGTGTGAAGTCCATCTTTGTCGATACTAACTCCGATCCTTCCAAATGGCTGAAGGGAGCGCCTGTAACCTATGACTTCATCACTCAGGTCAAAGACGTTCCGGCAGGGGATTACACCTGGGCTGTAGCTATAGTCGATGTTACCAGAAATAACGTTAAGGGGATTAATATTTCTGCAAAGTCTGACATTACCTCTTCGGGCTGGCTCAGGCTTCTTGGCGTAACCGTAAATGCCTCGTCGACGGGCATGGGGACAACCGACCTGACTGGTGATGACATTAAAGTCACAGTAACAGCACAAGGATTTGAACTATCCGAGGCTGCGAAAATAGACATTTTCAATTTGCAGGGAAGGGTTGTTCTGAGTGAAGACAGTGCCGCCAGGGTTAGCCTGATACCCGGTACATACATTGTCAAAGTGACTAAAGATTCAGGGAAAGTACATATCCGGAAAATTATAGTGAAATAATATTTCC
Source organism: Parabacteroides sp. FAFU027 (assembly GCF_022808675.1). Classification (NCBI taxonomy): domain Bacteria; kingdom Pseudomonadati; phylum Bacteroidota; class Bacteroidia; order Bacteroidales; family Tannerellaceae; genus Parabacteroides; species Parabacteroides sp. FAFU027. The sequence goes on along the minus strand of NZ_JAKZKV010000015.1, from coordinate 96,632 downwards.
CGGAAGATTGAAAAGAGGTCTCTTCAGAAATCAGCTAAGGATACAAAATCTTTTATAGCTCTCTGAGGGGACATCTTTTTGTGTAAGTCCTCTTTGTGTAGTTAATAAAAGGTAAATGCTGTCTTCCTGTGAGTGTTTCCCTCTCTTCACCGATATACAAATCAATAGCGAACACACGAGATTAATGTCCGGGGGAGTTCCGCTCTTTGACGGAAAATGGCTGTTTCGGTTATTACAGCTTTCCGTAATATCGTGGAACAAAAACAGGACCAATATCAGTATCCGGCCAGACAGAGGAAGTATTTCCGGCCTGATACTGACCCTGTGCTAAACGGGAGTTTGTGTGCACTACTCTGATTGTTAGTGTTTAACAATACTGAAAAGCGTGCGAAGGCAAAGCCGGCAATACTACGGAAACAATAGCTGAAGTATAAACCGGAAAATGGTTTATAGTATCAACTTTAAAACAAATACGAACATGAAAAATGACTGCACTCTCTATTATCAATGCGATCGCCCGCCTGAAATTCAGCATATGACGCTGCGAAGAACAAAAAAACAGACACTATTACTCACTTAAAATTATTATACCTATATGAAATGTTTGTCAAGGAAAGTAAGATGGATACCTTCTAAGATTACAGCTGAATGTAAAGGAAATCTGAGCCGGAGGCTGTTGGCCTTTAGCTTGGTGTTTTGCTTTATTCTTGTAGTCAATGCACAATCCGGCAAGCCGACTCCGGGTACAACAGCCAGGGGAAAAGGTGTTTCCGGAGTTGTCAGGGACAACTTCGGACAGTCGGTCATTGGTGCAATTGTGAAAATTAAGGACGGAAACAGTGGAACTGTGACCGATATCGACGGAAAATTCAATCTGCCGGGTGTAATTAAGAAGACACTGGTAGAGATATCCTATATGGGATATGAAAAGAAAGAGATATTTATCGAACCGGGAGTACTTGCCCGGATTACGCTGGAACCCAAAAGCCACCTGGTAAACGAAGTCGTGGTTGTGGGGTACGGTACACAGAAGAAGATCAACGTAACCGGATCGCTGTCTACCATATCATCGACAGAGATGCTGAAATCGCCGGTAGTCAATGCAACCCAAGCGTTGGTAGGTCGTGCTACTGGCGTCTTTTCCCGACAAAACTCAGGTCAGCCGGGTAATGATAATGTGACTTTCCGTATCCGAGGTAGCGGTACTTATAATACAACCAGCGCATTGGTGGTTGTAGATGGTGTCGAACGAGATTTTAGTCAGCTGGATATGAATGAAATCGAATCGATGACCATACTGAAGGATGCCGCTTCGACGGCAGTGTACGGGGTGCGCGGTGCAAACGGCGTAATCGTGGTAACGACCAAACAGGGAAAAGAGGGACCGGCTAAGGTTACCTATTCGGGTAATTTTGCGTTAAACCAGGCGGTTCGTTTGCCAAAGTTTGCTAACAGTTACGATTACGCCATTTTACGTAACGAAGGAGAGCTCAATGACAATCCTCTGCTTACACCATCACAGCTGAGCTATTCGGCAAGTGACATCCAGTACTATAAGGATGGCACCGATCCGATTTTCCATCCCAACGTAGACTGGTTCAAATTGATTATGAACAAATATTCAGCCCAGTCACAACATAATGTGAATGTGAGTGGAGGATCGAAATTTGCACGATATTACGTCTCTCTGGGTTACCAAAACCAGGACGGCCTTTACAAAAATTTCAATAAGCCATACGGATACAGCAATAATGACCATTATGAAAGATACAATGTAAGGACAAATCTGGACGTAAACCTGACTCCGACTACAAAGCTGAACTTTAACATCGGATCAATCACAGGCATATCCAATCGCGATTTGGGGGTAAACGGAAGCGTGTACAGCCAGATTGTAACCACAGCTGCACCCTACACTCCGGGTGTTGTGGATGGAAATATCGTCTATCTGGAGGGCCGCAGAAATGCCAACCTCATAGCTACCATGAGTACCGGTTTTACCCGTAACACTTCCAATAAAGTTCAATCAAACATCAGCCTGGATCAGAAGCTTGATTTCATCACCAAAGGGCTGACCGCCCGGGTGAAATACTCTTATGATACTCAATACAGCTACAGCATCCAGCGATCGCGGACTCCGGCGATCTATACGTTGAAGGATTCGGTGATAAATGATGTGCATGTCCCAGTGTATAAGTTGTACAACTCTACCGACCCCAGTCTCGGAGGCTTAAGCAGTACTTCATTTGGTTCACGCAGTATCAAAGAGTATCTGGAGGCCGGATTGAGCTACGAAAAGAGTTTCAACAAGCACAATATTTCGGAGCTGGTGCTTTATAACCAGAACAAGCAGCGTTTTAACGTAGATGATCCGTCAGCTGTTCCGGTATCATACTTAGGACTGGTAGAGCGTTTCACCTACAACTATAATTCCCGTTATTTTACTGAATTGAACCTGGGGTACAACGGTTCTGAAAACTTTGCTGCAGGACGGCGGTTTGGTTTTTTTCCTGCTGTTTCGGGAGGTTGGTTGCTTTCCGACGAACCATTTTTCAAGAAAATAATATCAGACAATCTGGTAAGCCACTTCAAGCTCAGAGCTTCATACGGTATTGTCGGTAATGACAAAGGAGGCTCTCGCTTCTTGTATTATCCTTCAAAATACATTGCATCCTATGGCGCCCGTTTTAGTGAGGATTACACCTCGATGGGCGGATATACCGAAGACAGGCTGGGTAACCAGTACGTGACCTGGGAAAAGGCGCGTAAGCAGGATTACGGCTTCGACCTGAAGATGCTGAATCAACGATTGAGCATGACGTTTGACTATTTCTACGAGAAGCGAAAAGACATTCTGGGTACCCGGAATACGGTGCCGGCAATGTTTGCAGCCACAAGTGCGGTCGAAAACCTCGGTATCATGAAAAACCGCGGTGTAGAGCTGGAATTGGGCTGGGACGACAAAATCGGATCTGTGAATTATCGCCTGAAGGGTAACTATTCATTTGCAAGAAACAAAGTGCTTTACACTGATGAAGCGTATGATTATCTGAACCCTTATCTGGCAAAAACAGGTCGCCGCAACGAACAGCCGTTCGGATATAAATTCATCGGTTTCTTTAAGGATGCCAACGACGTGGCACAATCACCCGTACAGTTTTCAGGGGTATCCAAACCCGGAGATGTCAAGTATGCCGACATCAACGGCGATGGAGTGATCAATGACAGAGACCGCATTCCTATTGGTTACCCTACTTTCCCTGAGGTCAACTACGGATTCTCAGGCGGAGTCTCTTACAAAGGTTTTGACCTTGACTTTTTGTTCCAGGGAACTGCCAATGTATCGGTGATGGTCGACGGTTTTATGCAACAGCCGGGATTGGCTTACGGGCAGATTCTTGACGAGGTGAAGTATGAAAGATGGACGCCACAGACTGCGGCTACGGCTACACGACCGATTTTGACCGTCAACTACTCCAACCAGTCCAATTATTATGCTTCCACATTGTGGCAACGGGATGCCTCGTATCTCCGCTTGAAAAACCTTCAGGTTTCATACACTTTCAAAACCCGCCTGATCAAACGTGCGGGACTGAGCAACCTGAAGATTTACCTGAGTGGACAGAACCTCCTGACGTGGGACAAGCTGAAAATTGTAGATCCCGAAAACGGAAAAATTTCGGACATCAATTATCCACAGTTGGCGGTGTATAACTTAGGAGTCAACTTACAGTTCTGACGGGTAGGCTTTGCTTACGACAATAGAATCTTGAAGTATCATAATAGCAATATCGTATGAAAAAAATAATAAAAATACTTTTTGGGCTCCACGTCTTTTGCCTCATGCTGACCTTTACGGCATGCGAAAACTACCTGGAGTTTCCTCCTGTACTGGAATTCAATGAAGACTCAGTCTTTACCCAACGGACCAATGTTGAGAAATATCTCTCGACGATGTACACCTACAATGTCAACCAAATGCCATTTGCTTCCACCCGCCTGGATCGCTCCTTACTTGATGCCGCATCGGATATAGGCTGTGGATATTATGCCCAGAGCGCCTACGGGGCACACCAGTTTAACAAAGGAACTGTTGCTGCCGAGTGGGTTTCCAACAATTCTCTGGGTGAGGATCGCTTCGGATACCATTATAAAGCCATCCGCATTGGCTGGAAGTTGCTTCAGCGCACCGATGAAGTGCCGGATGCCACTCAGGCACAGAAAGACAGGATCAAGGGTGAAGCTAAGGCTATGATTGCCATGCATTATTTCGAACTGATGAAGCGTTATGGCGGAGTGCCGCTGGCTAAGAAATTTTTTGTTACCACCGAAGAATCAGCCATTCCCCGTTCCTCGCTGGAAGATACCTACAAATACATTGTACAGCTTTGTGACGAGGTTATCGCCATGCCCGATTTTCCGGCTATTATCACTGACCGCAATGATTTCGGACGCGCCTCCAAAGCCATGGCGATGGGGATCAAAGCCAGAACGTTGTTGTATATGGCAAGTCCTTTATTTAACAGCGATAGACCCTACATGGACAATCTGGGTACCAACAGTAACCTGATATGTCTGATGAAATACGACAAAGAACTATGGAAAACTGCTGCTGATGAGATCAAAGCAACTATCGATACCTGCGAATTGTACGGCATGAAGCTGACAAATGTAGGCGATGTTACCAAAAACTTTACGGCGGCATATCAGTACCTGCCATCCAAGGGGAATACAGAGATCATTATGCCGTATATCCTGACCGGCGTGTATACTGATTATGGAAACTTTGTAAACTGGAAGCCGCGTGGCGCACCTTTCAACGGTTATAGTTCCAATCTGCCTACCCAGAACTTTGTAGAGATGTTTCAGCTAAAAGACGGTACTTATCGCAACTGGGATACAGATACCATCACTCCAATTAATAAACCTACTTATCCGTATGACAACCTGGATCCACGCTTCAAACAGCTGATCGCGTACAACGGTGAGGTATTGCCGGAGTTACCTACTGCAACCCTGCAAATATGGGATGCCGAAAACGGTAATATTGCCAATGGGGGTGTCAACGGAAAGCGCGGCAATGCTCAGTTTGCTTATTATTTGACCAAATACATTTACGGGTACCTGAACAATACCAGTTATACCTCGCCTAACCAATGGCGTCCATTTACTCCTTACATGCGTCTGACGGAGATGTATCTCAATCTGGCAGAAGCGTTGAATGAATATTACGGCGATGAAGACAGCAAACCCGTTGCTGACGTTTACGCCAGGGTCAATACGATCCGAGCCAGATCAGGCATGCCTGCCCTGAATGAATCGCTGATCAATACGAAAGCCAAAATGCGGGTTCAGATCCAAAAGGAGAGAGCCATAGAGCTGGGCTTCGAGGATAGCCGCTTTTTCGATTTGAAGAGATGGAAAATGGGTGATACGTTCAAAGGTCCGATCTATGACCTGAAGGTAACCAAGAAAAACAACGGCCAGTATACTTACAAAAAGTATATCTACGAGACACGTCCGTGGTTTGAGCATTACTATTTGCATCCATTCCCGCCATCAGAGGTCAATAAGTTGAAAGGTATCATTCAGAATCCGGGTTGGTAACGCCCGGTAAGCCTTTTGAGATTATCCAAAATTCAAATATACCAAGAAAGTATTATGAAGAAAAGAATCAGATTAAACAACAGGATAAGAGCTTTTATGCTGTTTGCAATATGTACTCCGCTGTTGGGCTTGTCCGCACAGGAACAAAATATCAGGGCTGTAGTAGTCGATGAAAACCTGGAACCGGTAAAGGATGCTTACGTCAGGGTCAACGGAACACAGATCAGCGAAACCTCTTCTCCCCGCGGAGTAGTGGCTTTCAAAGCCAATGCATCGGCTACCCTGCTGATCGGTAAGGACGGGTATCGGCTTGAAACATTACAGGCTAGTCAGCCAAATCAATACATTATACTGAGACGCAAACCGCTTGAAGAAAAACAGCAGGTCGCATTCGGTACTGTGGAGCAGGGCTTGATCAGCTCCTCGATGAATATTCTTAACGGAAATCAGCTGCACAACTCCGTATCCAATCTGGGCGCGGCTCTTTACGGCAAGCTTCCGGGTCTTGTTTTGCAACAGGGGCAGAGTGAGCCTGGCGGCGATGTTCCGTCATATTTTGGCATACGGGGAAATGCAACCCTGGGTTCGGCCAACAATCAGCCTATGGTTGTCGTAGACGGCTTCGAGCGCGATATGAGTACCATTCAGGTAGAGGATGTCGATAAAATTGCGATTCTGAAAGATGCATCTGCAACAGCGATTTACGGGGCACGCGGTGCAAACGGTGTGATCCTGATCACGACCAAACGCGGATCGACAGGTCCTGTCAAAGTAAATGCATCTGTACAGATGGCTATGGATATGCCTACACGTATTCCGAAGTTTCTGTCGTCGTATGACTTTGCATCAAAATACAGTAAAGCTTACGCCATGGATGGTCTTCCTTCAAGTGCGTTGAATTACCATTATTCCGCTTTTAATATTGATAACTATAAAACCGGCGATCCGTATTATTACCCTAACATTGACTGGGTTAAGGAAATGACCAAAAGTTCCGCTCCGCATCGTCAGGCAGACATCAACATTTCGGGAGGAAATGATGTTGGCCGGTACTATGTTTCTCTGAACTATTACGGTGCTGAAGGAATCTATGACCACACCAATTCTTTGATGGGGTACAGTACAAATACGGAAACGAAACAATTCCGTTTTCGTTCGAATATGGATGTGAATATAGCCAAAAACTGGACACTGAAGGCAGACATCAGTGGCCAGATCGACACCAGAAACCGTCCGATGCTATCGGCTACGGACATGTGGAACTACTTCTACAAGACTCCGGGCAACCTTTACCCTATTTATGTAAATAAGACTACCTATGGCGGAAACTCGACCAATGCCGTCAACCCGATGGCAGAGTTTCTGACTCGTGGTTACCGCCGGTACAATGATCGGGCTGTGATGACCAACGTGGAAACCCGCTACGACCTGAGTGACCTTATCCGTGGGGTAAGCATGGGATTGCGTTTCGGATACGACAACAGCTACACCAACCGCGAGGGATGGGATCGTAAGTATCAGGTTCAGGACGTACTGGGACAGGATCCGGTAACTGGAAACGTTATCCTGAGTTCGCTGGTCGGCACAGCCAGCCCTTTGGCGGCATTTGGACCTGATACAGACGGACAGGACGACCGCATGACGATTGAAGGATTTACAGAATACAAAAGTTCGTTCTCTACCCACCACCACCTGAATTCGATGGTGATGTATCATCAGGATAAATACATTTTGGATGGAAATGCCAGTCCGTACTATTATCAGTTTGTCGGAGGACGTGTCGGTTACGATTACAATAAAAAATACTTCGGTGAATTTTCTTGTTCCTACAGCGGAACTGAGCGTTTTGCCAAAAGCAGACGTTTCGGATTCTTTCCGGCGATTTCTGCCGGATGGTTACTGTCGGAAGAGGATTTCCTGAAGTCTGCGAAAGCCATTGATTATCTGAAGTTGCGTGCATCGGCAGGTCTGGTGGGCAACAGCTACGTGGGTGAGCGTTTCTCCTACATAAGGCAATATGCGAGCGCTAACGGATGGGTTTTCGGCGCGTCCAATACAGGTGCCAGCGGTTTGGCAGAAGGTACTTATCCCAACGAAAACTTTTCTTTTGAAAAAGCTTACAAGTACGAAGCCGGCGCAGAAGCAGGACTTTTGAAAAATATCTCGGTTTCGGCTAACGTATATCTGGAGCGTCGGAACGACATTCTGACCAGCAGTTCGGGTATTGTTCCCGCAATCTTTGGCGGAGCTGTTGCTAACGTAAACGCCGGAACTACGGAGCGAAAAGGCATTGAGTTTGTCGCCTCATACAACAAGCAACTCAAAGACTGGGGTTTCCGGGCCGGAATCAATGGGTCATACAATATCAATAAGATTCTGAAAGTGAACGAAGAGTCGCAGCCGGAGTCTTATCTCCTGACTACCGGAAATCAGATCAACCAACCGTTTATGCTGGAGTGTGTCGGCTTCTACAAAGACCAGAGCGACATAGACAACAGCCCCCAGCAGACTTTTGGATCCGTAAAACCGGGCGACCTGAAATACAAAGACCAGAATAATGACGGCAAGATAGACAACAACGACAGAAAGCCATTTTTTAATCCAAGCCTTCCAAAAGCGGAGTTGGGACTGGATCTGGCTGTCCGTTACAAGGGGTTTGAGCTCTCCGGGTTTTTGCAATCGCAATTGGGCCGGAGCGTTTACCTCGGAGATAATGCGGCCATATTCTGGCCACTTCAGAGCGGATCGTCACGCATATCGACTTTCGCAGCTAATTCCTGGACTCCGGAGACAGCTGAAACAGCCAATTACCCGCGCCTGACTACACTGGGCAACTCCAATAACTACCGTGCATCTACCTTTTGGTATCGCAATGGTGATTTTCTTCGGTTAAGAACTGTTGAATTGTCATATTCTTTGCCTCAGTCATTTTTGTCAAAACACAATGTCCGCAACGTGAAACTGTTTATACGCGGTCTGGATCTCTATAACTGGGATCATCTCAAGATCGTAGATCCGGAGACACTGAGTGTCGGTTATCCGGTGATGAAGTCATTTAACTTAGGATTAAATCTCCAATTGTGAAAACTATGAAACGAGCATGAACTTAGCATGTCTAAGTTCATCGCAAGTTCCATTCCAACTTTAATTAAAAATTTATTCGGATGAAAAAGGATAATATAAAGAATCTCTATCTCTTGATGCTTCTGGGGATGACCTTTCTGACCGGTTGTAATTTTACGGATTCGGATATGCTTGCATTCAAGACCGAAGACGATGTGACTCATAACATAAACAGCATTACCACTGTAATCAACAATGTGTATTCTTACCTGCCTGACGGGTATGACCGCATTGGTAATGCGATGCTGGCTTCGGCATGCGACGAAGCCGAGGATGTCAACGACGGCGAAGACATACAGAACTTCAATATCGGAAACTGGGGCTCATTTTCTAATCCCGAAGGCAGCCCGTGGTCCAATTCTTACAACGGAATTCGTAAAGCTAATGCATTTCTGGATTTGTTGAAACAGGTTGATTGGAGTTATCTTAAGATAGGAACTCCAGAAGAGTACAATCGTCGTGCAACGCTGACTACAATGCATAAGTATGAGGCTCATTTCCTGAGAGCATTCTTTTATTTTGAATTGATTAAGCGTTATGGCGGAGTGCCATTAGTCACGAGAGCTTATGATCCGATATCAGAGCTGGATTCATTGAAACGGATTCCACGAGCAAGTTTTTCCCGATGCGTCAACTACATTGTGCAACAGTGTGATACCGCTGCTAAATACCTGTCGGCTGATTATTACAGTAATACGGCCACTCAGGCATACCTTGGCCGGGCTACCAAAGGCGCTGCTCTCGCGCTGAAAGCACGCACTTTGCTGTATGCAGCCAGCGATTTATACAACCAACCCAATAATACGGATTCGCTGGTGGGATATACCGATGCAAATCGTCAGGCACGCTGGATCAGGGCGGCACAAGCCTGCAAGGCTGTTCTGGATATGGTCAACAGCAGCATATATAGTTTCCATAGCGACTACTCGGCGCTTTTCCTGCTGCGGGATGCCTTTAGCCGGGAGGTCATTTTTGAAAAACGCTATACTGCCAGCAATACTTTTGATGTACTCAATTATCCTGTCGGTTTTGCGACCGGTAAGAGTGAAACTTGTCCGACACAGAATCTGGTAGATGCTTACGAAATGAAATTCTCCTCATCTACTGACGCGAGAAGTGGAAAAACAATCGACGATCCGACATCGGGTTACGATCCGGCAAATCCATACGCCAATCGTGATCCGCGTCTCAAAAAGACCATCGTCTACAATGGCACCACTTTTGGCAAAAATGCTACGGCTGTACAGTTGTGGGAAGGCGGAAGTCAGGGTTTGCCCCGTGTGGGAGCATCCAAGACAGGATATTATTTGCGTAAATATGTTGACGAGACACTTGATCTGACGCTCAACAACACCAGTAAAAAGCAATGGGTATATTTCAGATTGTCAGAAATTTACCTAGACTATGCCGAAGCGATGCTTGAGGCTTTCGGATCTCCGACAGCTACATCTGCTGCCGACGGACTTACCATTACAGCTTTGTCTGCCGTAAACAGTGTCCGCACCCGTGCCGCAGTAGGCATGCCCGCCCTGGCATCGACCATCACCGCTGCCGACTTTAGGGCCAGACTGAGAAATGAGAGACGCGTGGAGCTTGCTTTTGAGGAGCATCGTTACTGGGATGTCCGTCGTTGGATGACTGCTGATCAGGGTATTGGCGGAGATATTTACGGAATGCGTATTCAGGAGACAACCCCCGGAGTGTACAGCTACACTCGCCAGAAGATTGAGACCCGGGCATGGAGTTCGAAAATGTACCTGTATCCTATCCCTCAGTCGGAAATGAACAAATCTTTGGTATTGGTACAAAACCCGGGTTGGAAATAATAAACCTTATAATTCAAGTCAACGATGAAAAGATATGCGAAACACATGGCCGCAACAGTTATGGCGGTACTATTTCTGACCTCCTGTTTCAGAGAAAATATGGATACTTTTGGCAGTTATTATATTTATATGTCCAAGGATACTACTTACCTGGAACTGAAAGATACTCTGCTGCGTCAAGCCAGTGACACGCTGCTCAAGGATACAGCCATCAGGGTGCTCGGGGTGACCCGTTCGGGTATTTCTTCCGAATATCCGGCTCTGTCTGTTCGGTTGAAGGTCGATTCGGCATACATGGATTCCATGCTGGCAGTTTATAACGATGTGACTATACCAACTGCATCAAAGTCTTCCAGTGTACTCTATTTTAAGAACACGATGATTTTGCCTGCCGACTGTTATCAGTTGGAACGAAGTCTTGTGATCCCCAAAGACGTAAGGACTGGACAGATTAATCTTCGTCTCAATCTGACCAAGATCGCCAAACTGAAGACTACAAAATCCCTCGTTCTTCCTTTGGGACTGGTAAACACCTCCGGAGATACGATCAGGGCAAGCAAAAAGCGGGTCATGGTGCGGTTGAAACCTAAATTTAACTACAAAGATGTTGCTCTCTGATTAAAAAGACAATATAGTTTTGAGTTTATATGATGAGGAGAAGGCTACAGGTTGAATTTCGGTTGTGTAGCCTTCTCTATTTTAATTCTGATTTCAGTCTATCCATCTACAAAATAAAAAAACAGTATGTTTACTGTTTATAATAGTTAAATAGATTGTTCGTCTGAGTATTTTATCTCCTTCATGGATATTAGGTGTAGTAGTCAAAGCAAAGGTTATCTGCTTTCTGTATTCAGTTTCGTCTGGCAAAGACGAAATAAAACAACAAAAAAGGTCGCAGATAATCCGGTTTAATCCCTTAATTATAATTAGCTGAATAATAGTATGAAAAAACACCGTTGGTTAAGTAAAAAGATAGCGATTGCAGCAAATGTCGGACTATTGTTATTTGCCACGACAAGCATGTTTGCCTGTTCGGGACAAGAAGACAACCTTGTTACAGGTGGAAGCTCCAATTCTTCTCTGGATAACAGTGTTCCAGGTAATTATATAGTAGATGTGGTACCTGAGACTCAGAAGCTGGTGCGTAACCCTATGGCAGGCTGGGCTATTTACGGCAGCGCAGGTGTAGCCAGTGATTTCTGGACCCAACTCGACAAGGTTTCTGTACCCGAATTGGGGACAACCGTCAAGGCTTCCGATTACGCCAGTATTTTGTATATCCGTACTGGATGGGCCGATTTAGAACCTCAGGAAGGAGTTTATGCCTGGGATAATAATGCAACGATTAAAATGCTGATTGAAGGAGCAAAAGCAAGAGGGCTTAAACTCGCGTTCCGTATAGTGGAGGATAGCCGCGACAAACCCAGAAACTTTACTCCAACATATGTGAGAGATGCGGGCGCACAGGGGTATGTAACGCAGACAGGAAGTGTATCGGTATGGTCTCCTTATCCAGATGACCTCGTTTTCCAGGCGAAATATGAGAAGTTTATCAAAGCTTTTGCCGCAAAATTTGACGATCCTGATGTGGTTGATTTCATCGATGGATACGGACTGGGCAAATGGGGAGAAGCGCACACGGTACTATATCTGAATACGGCCAACAGACAGTCGGTTTTCGACTGGATCACGAATCTTTACCTGACTAATTTTAAAAAAGTTCCCTTGGCAATAAATTACCACCGGTTGATCGGTTTACCACAGGAATGGGCAAGTCCCAATCCCGATACTAAAACCCTTTTGACAAGCGCTTTCAACAAAGGTTATATGTTGCGGCACGATGCCTTTGGAATGACGAGTTATTACCAGAGCTACGAAAAGGGAATTGTAACCGATTGGTTTCCCACCCGTCCGGTTATAATGGAAGGTGGCTGGTGCGTAAATACCATGAACTATTCCATAGATCCCCGTGGATACAAGACTGCGGTAGACGTGCGCAAGGGTGAATACGATGATTCGAAAGAGGCTCACGTCAATGTGATGGACTTCCGCGCCGGCGGAGAAGTGCAGTCATGGTTTAAAGATGCTTACTCTATGGTAAAGAGTTTTATAGCAGAAGGGGGGTACCGTTTGTATCCTGATAAACTCTCTTTGCCAAAGACCGTCACAAACACCACTACGATTAAGATCATTCACCGTTGGAACAACCTGGGATGGGGCGTTTGTCCGAATAACCTGCCTCAATGGAATCAAAAATACAAAGTGGCATTTGCCATGCTAAGTAAGATAGACGATTCTGTGAAATCTATCTATATAGATTCTAGCACAGACCCTTCAAAATGGCTTAAAGGAACACCTACGACTTATGAATTTTCAACCCCAGTAAAAGATGTTCCGGCAGGTGATTATACTTGGGCCGTAGCTATTGTCGATGTGACAAAAGATAATGTCAAGGGTCTGAATATCTCTGCAAAAACAAATATTACCACTTCTGGATGGCTTAAGCTGATGGATGTGACAGTAAAATAATCTATTTTGATCCTTTGTTATCGGTATGGTCAATCGTTTTGATGGCTATACCGGGATCAGGGATCTGCCAAAATTTACTTCCTTTTTTAATGTGTGTTTATAATTAATTAAAAATCTAAATTATGAGAAAGCTATTACTTTCTGTGGCAATTCTACTGTCTGGAATTGCTTCTGTTTACGCTACTGCTGATCAGGCGATTTACAGTACAACCTCAAATGGCTATTTGTTGAAAAGCCTTTGGTTTCAGTCGTATAACCAGGGTAATTTGAGCCCCTCAATGTGTACAGTGGAGAATAACGCCAGAAGTATGGCGGTAACCAATGGGAAAGTGCTGATTTGCAGACGCGATGGTTCGGCGGAACCCTATGCCCTTAGTATTGATATTTTTGATGCTGCAACGGGAAATTTCATAGAAAATAAAGCTCTGGCGTCTAATGTATTCAAGAAAGATGATGGAACTCAGGTTCCTTATGGTTGTAACGATATCCGTGTGGATGATGCAGGACACGTATTATTGTGTAATCTTGTTGCGGACAATAAGGTGACACCACTTCAGATTTGGAATGTTAATGTCGCAGATGGTACCGGTACAAAAGTATTGGAGTTTCTGAAAGGAGGTACTACCGGTACATTCCGATTTGAAACATTTGATGTATATGGAGACATTACAGGAAACGGTTATATAATAACTGCGAATGGAGGTTCTAATACTGTTTTACGTTGGGAGATTACCAATGGAGTAGTGGCTAGTACGCCAACAGAACTTACTATTTCATTTTACCCGACAACTGCAACTACGTTGGGAAATGAATCTCGTATTCATGCAATTGATAGCCAGAAATTTTATTTAGATGGACAAAAGACCTACCCGACTCTTTATTCTTATGATAATACCTTAACCTCAATCTCGATGGTAAGCAGTTTTGCTGACGATGCGACTAATAAACCGGTGAATACAAACCGGGACGGTGTAGATCAATTTACAATCAATGGAAAAAAATTCGTGTCTTATTGTAATACAGATCCGAGTTCAAGTGGTGTACCCATGAATTTTAAGCTGGTAGAATTAGGCGCTGATATGTCCTTTCTGGGCAGTACTAACTATTACGATTATCCCGGTGGCGATGGATTATATAAAACCATTAGCTACAGATGGCTTCAGACTGTATATTCTGTAGTCGATAATGCTGGCAAAATCGCTTCACTGTACTTGTATGGACCGAAAAACGGATTGGCTGCATACCAATTTGGGTTGGAGACAGATCTGAATGCTATTTCTACCGGCACTTCGACAACATCTGCAGATCAGGTGAAAATCACAACAACAGCAAATGGAGTAAAACTCTCAGAGTCGGCAAAAGTAGAAGTGTTTAATCTGCAGGGACAGAAAGTAGCAGTCAAAGAAAATACCGACAACGTGAGTCTGGCGGCGGGTGTCTATATCGTAAAAGCGATAAAGAATCAGAAGAACGTAGCTATTGAAAAGGTTATTGTAAAATAATATATCTCAAACCGGTTAGTCTGATTTAAAGACTGATTTATGAAGGTGTATTTACTTTGAGAGCAGGGTTTCTGTAGGCATTGAACGTCTCGGAAACCCTGTTTCTTTGTTCATTGAACGTAAAATCAAATACGATAAGTGTTGTTCAAATTAGAATTTAAAATCATGAAGAAAAAAGCGATTTACGCCAGTCTGCTTCTGGCATGTACTGTCACATCATTAGCCCGAAATCCGATTTATCTCGATCCTGATCAACCGATCGAACAGCGGGTGGAAGATGCTCTTCGGCGTATGACTGTTGAGGAAAAGGTTGCCATGATTCATGCGCAGTCCAAGTTTAGTTCGGCAGGAGTACCGCGGTTAGGCATTCCCGAAAACTGGATGACAGACGGTCCTCACGGCATTCGGGCAGAAGTCTTGTGGGATGAGTGGAATGAAGCTAAATGGACGAACGATTCTTGTATTGCTTTCCCTGCACTCACTGCTCTGGCAGCGACATGGTCTCCGGATATGTCGGCTCTTTACGGGAAAAGCATCGGGGAGGAAGCCCGCTATCGAAATAAGAATGTGCTTCTTGGTCCCGGAGTCAATATCTATCGGACACCTCTTAATGGTCGCAATTTTGAATATATGGGAGAGGATCCTTATTTAGCGTCAAAGATGGTTGTTCCTTATATTCGCGAGGTACAAAAGTGCGGAATTGCAGCTTGTGTAAAACATTTTGCACTGAATAACCAAGAGGTGCGTCGCGAAAACATCAATGTAAAAGTGGATGACAGGGCATTGCATGAAATATACCTGCCTGCCTTCAAAGCTGCTGTGCAAGATGGTGGTGCATGGGCTATTATGGGCGCTTACAATCAGTATAAAGGCCAACATTGCTGTCATAACCAATATCTGTTAAATGAGATCCTGAAACGGGACTGGGGCTTTGATGGAGTGGTTATTTCTGACTGGGGTGGGGTGCATAAAACAAATGAAGCGATCCGTAACGGTCTGGATATGGAGTTTGGAAGCTGGACAAATGGGCTGAACTGGAGTGCCAGCAATGCCTATGCAAATTACTACTTAGCCTCTCCTTATCTGAAGATGATTACAGAAGGAAAAATCGATACTCAGGAGTTGGATGAAAAAGTGCGCCGTATCCTAAGACTGGTTTTTCGTACTACTATGTCCAAAAATCGACCGTATGGTTCGTTCGGAACTATGGAACATGCCCTCGCTGGACGTAAAATTGCTCAGGAGGGGATCGTTTTGCTGAAAAATCGGTCATCCCTGTTGCCTATAGATATTTCCAAAGTAAAAAATATTCTAGTGGTAGGGGAGAATGCTGTGAAAAAAATGACTGTAGGGGGGGGGTCTTCTGCTCTGAAGACAAAATATGAAATATCACCATTGACTGGGATAGAGACTTATGCCAGACAACAGGTTTCTGTTAGGTATTTATCAGGGTATACTTCGGTTTCGTCGATGAATCAAAAGGAAAATATTGGAGAACAGCTTCGTGAAGAAGCTGTATCAGCAGCAAAAGAAGCTGATATTGTACTCTTTATAGGAGGGTTGAACAAAAATAACGGACAGGACTGTGAGGGGCACGATCGCACTTCCCTCGGGCTTCCTTATGGACAGGATACTCTTATTTCTCAACTTACTGCTGCTAATCCTAACACAGTCGTCGTTATCATCAGCGGAAATGCCGTTGCAATGCCTTGGGTAAACAATGTGCCATCAATTGTGGAAGCTTGGTATTGTGGAACGGAAACCGGAAACGCCTTGGCATCCGTACTTTTCGGAGAGGTCAATCCTTCAGGAAAACTTCCGTTTACATTTCCTGTCCTCATTGATGATAATGCAGCTAGTGCGTTAGGCGGTTATCCGGGTAATAAAACAGATGTGGAATATAAAGAAGGTATCTTTGTAGGTTACCGTTGGGCTGATAGACAGAAAAATACTAAACCTTTGTTTCCTTTTGGTCATGGGCTGAGTTATACGAACTTTCAGTACAGTAAAGCAATTGCCGATAAATCTGTGATGCACGTCAATGATACGATCAATGTGACTGTAAAGGTGAAAAATACAGGAAAACGGGAGGGACAAGAAGTGGTACAACTTTATATCCGTGATAACGAATCTTCTTTACCTCGCCCTTTCAAAGAACTAAAAGGTTTTAAGAAGATAAGTTTATCTCCGGGTGAAGAAAAAACAGTAGTCTTTCCTGTAACTTTGGATGCATTGAGTTTCTATGATGATCAAAAGCATATGTGGGTGGCTGAGCCTGGGAGATTTGAAGCTTTAATTGGTTCATCCTCAATGGATATTAGAGGTAGATTTGCTTTTGAATTGAAGTGAAAATGTTGTTGGTTGAAGTAGGTGTATTAAATGAAAACAGAGAGGATTTCAAGAATCCTCTCTGTCATATATAAACTTAAAAAATAGCCTGCAAGCTTATATTACAACCTGAGTGCTGATGGTTCTTCTTATTCTTTCTGTTATTATTGGGAGCAGAGTCTTGTTGTATATTTATTTGATTGTTTTAGCAATTATCTTAGCTAACAATTTATCACCTTCAGCAGTAGGATGAATACCATCGTATAACAAATCGATTTTACCTCTAAATGCTCTATTTAGATTTATAATTCTGGATTTTGTTTTTTTAGCTACAATCTTCACCATTGGTATTATATCGTTAGTGATAATGCTATCATTAATATTATATTTATGTTGAAACGCCGGGAGAGGATAACAAACATATATTTGGGGATGAGAAGGCAAGTCTTTAAATGAATTTACAAGAGCAATATATTCAGGTGTAAATTCCTCTTTATATTTCCAGTTCTGAGGCTTGGAATCATTCGTTCCTAGTTTTATGATAACAATACCCGGCAGCCAGCTTAAAGCATCTTTATAGGCGTTTTCTTTAATATATGGGTTGTCCCCTTTACTTAAAAGTGTACGGCCACTTACACCGAAATTGCGAACGACATATTTGTCACCAAGAATGGCTTGCATCTGAGCTGGATATGCTTGTTCTTTCTTTAATCCTGCTCCAGCCGTAATACTATTGCCGATGCACGCAACCTTGATTTGAGCAAAAAGATTTAATGAAGAGAAGATAAACACACCTATGAAAAAGGCTTTTCTTCTGGAGGTAAGATTTACATAGAATTTCATTGTCTGGAAAAACTAATTTGAGAATTGGATATATATGTAATTTTAGATAGGAGAATCAAGTCACATAAATAGAAAAATATTCATCATAAAATACTTGAGTTTCTCTTTCAGATGTTTGGTTGTTCGATAAAGATGAGCTTCGACTGCCCTTTCTGTAATTTCAAGTTGAGTCGCTATTTCTTTATTTGTAAGTTCATTATCTTTTTTAAGAATGAATATTTTCTGAGGAGTGCATGGTAATTCATTTACTAAATTATTCAGATATTCTTCCAGATATGTATTATTCAGATTTTCTATCGTATTATCTTCAAACGTTTCAAGATGGTTAAGGCTCGTTTCGATAAACTTAGTGTTTAAAACCTGCCTTTCAGTCTCTTTATATACTAAATTCCGTGCAATGGTGTATAAATAAGCTGGAAAGCTTTTGTCTGGGTTCAACAGATTGCGCTTTTCCCACACAATCAAGAAGCAGTTTTGGGTAATATCTTTGGCAATACTTTTATTGTGAAGTAGTAACGATATTGAATTGTACAGTTTCGCACTATACTTCTGGTAAAGTTTTTCAAAAGCAGATTTGTTACCTTCTTTCAATTGAGTGACCAATAATCTTTCGTCGTATTGTAACATCTTCTATTATTGTGCAAAGATTTAAGGTATTCAGGATTAATATTCTTCAAAAAAATATTTACCTCAAATAGCACTGAGGTAAATAAGTTCATTGCTCCGGAATATGAGATTCTATTAATATCAGGCTTCCATCCATTATCATTTGTTGATATAATCAATAAACGATAATCGTATTATCAGCTCTCTTTTCATATTTTATCGATGCTGACTGGCAAATAAAGTCCAGGACATTTTCAAGACTATTATTTTTTATGATTCCGTTATAGGTGAAATGCTTCGATGATTCTGTCTTGAATATAAACTTGCAGTTATACATTCGAGTCAGATTATTGCATATTTCCTCAAAAGACTCACCATAAAATGCCAACTCGTTGCTTCGCCACAACAGTTCATTGGAATTAGGCTTTAACTCGCTCTTCTTAAATTCCTTTTTTGCAAGATTATACTCTAGCCTTTCATTAGGATTCAAGGTTCTGTCTTGCTTGTCGTCTTTTACCCTGACTTTTCCTTCAATCAGGATTACTGAAACTGTTTTGTCGTTCGAATGAGCTTTTACATTAAAGCTTGTTCCCAAAGCCTGTACATCAATACCGTGAGCTTTCACTATAAACGGCCTTTTTTTGTCCTTAGCAACGTCAAAGTAGGCTTCGCCTTCTAGAGTTATTACCCGTTCTTTTTTATTGAAAGAATTGTCGTATGAAATCCTGGAATCAGAATTAACATACACATGCGTGCCGTCAGCAAGGGTAATATCTGCCTTTTGCCCAATATTTACAGACATTGCCACTATACCAGTTCCCGAATTTGTCTGTTTATACCCCAAAAAGTAGGCTCCGAGCCCAAAGGCTAGTACAATACAGGCAGCTGCAACGTAGCGTAGAAATATCCGTTTAAAGATTGATTGTTTAACCGACTCATCTACACTATTTTCGCTGGATTCGTCAATCTTTAATAAGATATCAGTAAGCATCCCGTCCTGAGTCTCTTTATCCATTTCGTTGGGTGCAAGATGCCAGCACTGCTGATAATATGCGTAGAAATCCTCTCGGGAGTTCTGACTTTTCATCCAGTCTTTAAGAATCTTATTTTCTTCCTCAGAAGTAAGCCCCTGATAGAAGCGATCCAATAGTTCTATGTAATATTTTTTGTCCATTTCTATATTGTATATCTTTAAACGCTTTGATGTACTCAAATAAAACTGATGTTTAACATCTATTGTAAGTTGTGTTAGATGAGAAATATCGACATATAGTCTCTTAGTTTTTCTTTCAGAAATTTCATGGTACGATATAAATGAGCTTCGACTGATCTTTCTGTAAGGTCCATTTTTGATGCAATCTCTTTCGTTGAAAGCTCTTTTTCTTGCTTCAGCAGGAATATCTCTTTGGGAACCGGTGAAAGCTCATTTACAAGTTTCTTCAGATAACTTTCAATGTAAGTGTTGTTGAGATCTTCAATAGTATTATCCTCAAATATTTCCGCACTATGAATAGTTGATTCCACGAATTTATTATTCAAAACTTGTCGTTCTGTTTCTTTGTATACAAGGTTTCGTGCAATTGTGTACAAGTATGAAGGAAAGCTTTTGTCAGGATCTAATGAAATACGTTTTTCCCATATTAGTAAGAAGCAATTTTGAGTAATATCTTTAGCTGTATTCTTATTATATAAAAGTAAGGATATTGAATTGTATAACTTTCCACTATATTTTTCATACAGTTTTTCAAAGGCATATTTATTGCCATCTTTCAATTGGGCTATCAATAAACTATCGTCTGGTTTTTGCATTGTTTTCCGGTATTCAAGGTAAGTGAGAAACATCTGTTATTCTCGATCGCACAATTTTGATTATTCCTTTAAGCAAAAGGGCATTGTATGTAATACATGCAAATGTAAATAAAAATATGCTCGTTTGAAAGTTGTTAGAGTAATAAAGTGCAGTGGAGAATAGCTTAATCCTAATTTAAAATCGAATATTTTGAGCTATATTTTGAGTGTTTTGTTCCCTTCGGGGATATTACCTATAAATAGTTTTGTTTGGATAAAATATAAACTGTGTTAGCCAATGTCTTCATGGTCATTTTGGTTTTGAATATATGAAAATTGGTATTTATTGTTTTTTTGAGGTTTAAGTTTGCTCCCGTATAACGGGGGCAAACTGATTTTTTAGCAGAAGGCTTTCCTTTATTATAACCTATTGATTTCATTGATAAAATTAGTCGTATGATTCAGTTCAACATGAAAAAGTTATTTTGTGTGGTTGTTATTTTGTTCAACCTTAATACAAAATTCTATGCGCAAAAAACAACGATATCTTTATTAGCAGATACTTCTTCAAATTTGGGCGCCAGAAAGATTGGTTCTCGTGATATTTACAACAAGTCCTATATTAAAAATCTAATGAAGGATGTGTTTCACTGGCAAATTAATAATCCGGTATTAATTAATGATTTTAAAGAGCAATGGGCTAGATCCGTTTTTTATTCTGGGATTATGTATGCCTATCGTTCAACAGGAGATACTATGTATGTGAATCAAACCAAACGTTGGGGCGATGCATCGGGGTGGAAACGAGGTCCCAAATATAGGCACGCTGATGATCTGGCTTGTGGTCAGGCGTATTTAGACGCTTATGCCACTTTGAAATCTTCTATAATGATGTCCGGAATTAAGACCTCAATTGATAGCCTTATTGCAGCTCCAAAACAGGGGCGTAAAGAATGGTGGTGGTGTGATGCTCTGTTTATGGAGCCACCGGTATTGGTTCGATTAGGAAATTTGACGGGTGATGATAAATATTACAGATACCTTGATCAAATGTATTGGGACACCTCTGACTATCTCTATAGTAAAGGTGATAGTCTCTACTATAGAGATAGTCGCTATTTCAAGACATTAACCAAAAGAGACAAGAAAACTTTCTGGTCGAGAGGGAACGCTTGGGTTCTAGGCGGTTTGGTGCAAATATTATCGATAATGCCAAAAAAACATTCTGAATACAAAAAGTACGAGGATCATTACAGAGAGATTATGATAAAAGTAGCGTCATTACAGCAGCCCGATGGATTATGGAGAGCTAGCCTTCTGGATCCGGAGGAAGTTCCTGTCAAAGAGACTAGTGGTAGCGCTTTTTTTACGTTTGCAATGGCTTGGGGGATTAATAATGGCTTATTGGATAAAACTATTTATACTCCAAAACTAAAGAAAGCCTGGAAAGCATTGGTAGAGGCAGTTGCCTCAAATGGCAAACTGAGATTTGTTCAGCAAATCGGAGATAAACCAGAAAATGTAAAAGCTGAAGACAATCAGGAATATGGTAGTGGCGCATTTTTAATGGCTGGTTCTGAAATTCTTAAATTGTCTAAGGTTGAAATACCTAATAAATTGACACGCTGATTTATTCTTGAAAACGAAATAGTAATAAAATGAAGAACTTATTTAGTGTAAAAGACAAAGTTATTCTAATCACCGGAGGTTCGGGTGTCTTAGGGACTGTCATGGTAAATCATTTTGCTCAGGAAGGGGCTCGGGTGGTAATACTGGACCGTAATGTAGAAGCAGGTGAAGCCTTAGTTACCAATGTAAAAGCAAAAGGATATGAAGCTACTTTCATCCAAACTGATGTGTTAAACAAGGAAGTTTTGCTGTCGAATTATAATTCAATCATGAGTAAATATGGGCGTATTGATGTTCTGATAAACGGAGCAGGTGGTAATATGCCAGGTGCTACTATAACACCGGATAAAACTTTTTTTGACCTGGATATGAATGCGTTTAAGACAGTGATTGATTTGAATCTGTTTGGAACAATACTTCCTACTATGATTTTTTCAAAAGCGATGGCAGCTCAAAAAGAGGGAGTTATAATCAATATTTCATCTGAATCAGCTATCCGCCCTCTAACTCGGGTATGCGGATACGGTACAGCCAAAGCTGCCGTTACCAATTTTACCAAATATATGGCGGGAGAGTTAGCAATAAAATTTGGTACTGGATTGCGCGTGAATGCCATAGCTCCAGGTTTCTTTATTACCGAGCAAAACCGCACATTGTTGACAAATCCTGATGGTACTTATACTGAACGAGGCAAACAGATTATTGCGCATACGCCTTTCGGACGATTTGGTGAACCCGAAGAACTTCTGGGTACGATGCAATGGCTTGCCAGTGATGCCTCGAAATTTGTAACAGGAACACTGACCGTTATTGATGGCGGCTTTGATGCATTTTCAATTTAATTACTACTAACTACTAACTACTAATAACGCCACACTCCTGATATTCTTATTCCTTAGAGTCGGGATGAGGCCTATTTATCATTCGTATGATTTTATGTAAACAATCCTGGCGATGGTATGGACCTAATGACCCCGTAAGTCTGAGCGATATTCGTCAGGCCGGGGCTACCGATGTGGTAAACGCATTGCACCATATTCCCAACGGAGAGATGTGGCCAGTTGAGGAAATTCAAAAACGCAAAGAGCTGATAGCAGAAGCAGGTCTTATTTGGTCTGTTGTAGAGAGCGTTCCTGTTCACGAACACATTAAAACCCAAACCGGTGATTTCAGGATATACATCGAAAACTACAAGCAAAGTCTTCGCAACCTGGCTCAATGTGGTATCTACATCGTGACTTACAATTTTATGCCCGTGCTTGACTGGACACGTACTGACTTGGCATATACTATGCCAGATGGTTCCAAAGCTCTTCGATTTGAACGTGCGGCTTTCGTGGCTTTTGACCTTTTCATCCTGAAACGTCCGGGAGCTGAAAAAGATTATACTGAAGCTGAGATTGTAAAAGCAAAAGCCCGTCTTGCAGAAATGAGTGATGCCGATAAAGTGTTGCTTACCCGCAATATGATCGCCGGACTTCCGGGCTCGGAAGAGAGCTTTACCGTAGCTCAGTTCCAGGAAGCATTGGATCGTTACCAAAATATCGATGCTGAGAAATTACGCTCCAACCTGATCTACTTCCTTAGTGAAATAGCCCCTGTCGCTGATGAGGCGGGAGTTAAACTGGTTATCCATCCAGATGATCCTCCTTATACTATCCTTGGTTTGCCTCGCATTCTGAGTACGGCGCAGGATGTCCGTGACCTTATCGCAGCAGTGCCTAATGAATCGAATGGCCTTTGCCTGTGTACCGGTTCTTTCGGTGTTCGTAGCGATAATGAACTGGCTGCCATGATGACTGAATTTGGCGAACGTATCAACTTCGTTCACTTCCGCAGTACGAAACGTGACAAAGAAGGTAATTTTTACGAAGATAACCACCTTGAAGGTGATGTGGATATGTATGGTGTAATGAAGGCGTTTCTTGAACTGCAACAACGTCGGGGTGAATCGATTCCGATGCGTCCAGACCATGGTCACCAGATGATCGATGACCTGAAGAAGAAAACTAATCCGGGTTATTCCTGTATTGGACGTCTCCGTGGTTTGGCAGAATTAAGAGGATTGGAAATGGGAATAGCGAAAAGTATTATTCTTTTTTTATAGTGCTGTTTATTTTGAAGATATGAAGAAATTATTCCTATTGATTTTACTTGTCTTGAATATATTTGCTGTTAACTCAAGTATTCAATTATTTAAAGAGAAGAATAGTAAACATACTCGATTTACTGTATTGGGTTTAGGTGATTCTATAACAGAGGGAGGCAAGAATTTTCATTCTTATCTTTATGATCTGTGGGAAATGCTTTATAGTGCAGGTTATGATTTTGAATTTATTGGGCCTCATGCAAGTAAATGCAGGATTGGTGCTATAAATAATGCAGGTTATAGTGGCAAGAATGCGGAATTTTTGGAAGCACACATCGACAGTATTTACCGATTATATCCCGCAGATATTGTATTACTCCATTCGGGACATAACCACTCTGAAGCGGAAAATCCTGTAGCTGGAATTATTACTTCGCAAGAGTCAATAATCAGAATAATAAAAATTATCAATCCAAATGTGAGGATTCTTGTAGCTCAGGTTATTACAAGTGGAAAATTGCCAAAGTATTCATACCTTAAGGATTTAAATAAAGGCATTGCAAAGATGGTGAAACGCCAAAAGTCCAAGAATGTAATATTGGTAGATCAAGCAAAAGGATTTGATTGGCAGAAATATACCATTGCGGATAAGGTACATCCAAATCCCGAAGGGGCAAAAAGAATGGCTTGTGTATGGTTTAAATCTCTAAAAAAAATTCTTCCTCCAGCATCACAAACTTATAGACCTGAGCTAGTTTCTTACAAACAAGTAAAAAGAGGCAATTTGTACTTGCACGTTTTTAAACCCGTGTCGTCTAAAAAGGGGATAAAGCATCCGTGTATTATATATTTCTTTGGTGGTGGATGGGCAACAGGTTCACCTTTACAGTTTTATCGCGAATGTGCTTATTATGCGTCCAAAGGCATGGTCGCAATAACTGCAGATTACAGGATTTCTTCGGTTGATCAGACAACTCCTTTTGAGAGTGTCGAGGATGCTAGAGATGCGATAAGATACATTCGTGATCATTCTATGCAATTAAATTTGGATGCTAATAAAATTGTGGCTGCAGGAGCTTCGGCCGGTGGGCATCTTGCTGCTGTTACTGGTATTCTTTCAAATAGCATTGATAATAAGAGTAGTTATAAGCCAAATCTTTTAGTTCTATATTATCCGGTTATTGATAATAGCCCGGATGGTTTTGGCACAAAGGAACTGAAAAAAAGATATCAGGAAATATCTCCGTTGCATAATATTGATAATTATGTACCTCCGACCCTTTTTATTCTTGGAACAAAGGATCCTCTCATTTCTGTATCGACAGCCGAAACTTTCAAAAGTAAACTAAAGGAGTGTGGTGTAGCTTGTGATTTGATTTTGTATAAAGGCGCTGGTCATCCTATATTTTCATATACGAAACCTTTGACGAGTGATTTCTATAAAATCAGAATTGACACTGATAATTTTTTGAAGAAACAAGGTTATTTGAAGAAATGAATTAAGTCTAATAGTTCTACCAGTATTTGTGATATTACATTGATAAAAGAAACGAAGCGGTTTCAAATGCCTCGTTTAATGTGTGTTTTTGATGGTTTCAAAGCTCGGGAAATCTTCCCGGGCTTTTTTTTGAGTTTGGCATAGTTGTAGGGGGCTAGATTTATATGATGAGGTCAAGGATTCGTAAATGACATTTCGTAACAACAATATTGTGTAAATGGCTTTAGGGAGTTTAATCAACCGGATAGGTATTTATCACTCCAAACAATCAGTATTATCTCTACCAGTGTGGTTTGGCTCGGAAAAACCGAAATATCCCCCCATGATCTGGGATTTGAATACTCTTTCTTTATCTTGAAATATATATAGAATCTAAAACTTAAATCTGGCGGAAAATAGCAACAATACTCTATACTAGTTATGCTCTATTTTGAATCTAACCCCCATTTTCCAGCAAATAGAGTTCAGAATTCAAAACCCTTAAGATTCCACATAATGCATGATTATGTTGAATCCAATACTTATATTGCAGTAAATAAGCCAGATATCTGAGTGTTGGAAATCGACTCTTATTAAACTTAATTTAAAGGCTCAAAATCTATAACTTAGAGTTATATCATTATTGGATTATCCTCAAAGGCAATCGGAAAGACTTAATAATAAAGTTGTATGTTGTTGTAAATCAGTAGTAGTCTTTTATAGGTTGGTTGTCTGGAGTATTATATGTCACAGATGTCCTTTCTGTATTATTTATTGTTGATACTGATCAATGTTAAATGGGTATGATTCTGACTCATCATTATATTTTGCGGTTCTACAAAGTGTGAGTATAATCCATTCCTTCCTACTTGGGTAATATATTACTTAATCACGTATCCAAAATGACTCTGTATACACCCTTTATATAAAAGCATATATACGGTATATACTCTTAGCTGTGAGTGAAAAAAAGTATATTAACTGTATGCATACTGAAAATATACTGTTTGAATGAGCAAGGTCTTCATGGGAAAAACTAATTTCAGAAGATAGATCCAATCTAACTCCTTGGTATTGTTATCCTTATTAAGATTAAATAGGCGATCCCATCTAAACTTTGAGAGATGATGTTTTGGATACACAGCTTTTTATCAATTAGAAACCTCTTTATTTTATTGATACAAATATGGCATATAGATCGTAGAGGAAAATTATTACAATGCCCTAAACTATATAGGTTAGATCTGAATATCAATCATTGTCAAGTGTTCCCTACGGCTTTCTCGTTCTTGGATTCCTTTTACCTTTGCGGAGATATCTATAGATAAATAACCATCAATAAATGCCTGCTTTAATCCAGCTTTGAAAATACTAAAATATGTCGCTGCTGTATTTTGTGAAATAGTTCCTTTTTTATTTCCGCCACATGGAGCTGTGAGTAGGAAGCGTCGAAATTCTTCCACTATTCGATGGTTGATTTGAGAGAACAAAAGGGGATGATTCTTATTGAAGATTATGAGTAATTCTCCGACCCGTGTCCAATTCACAATAATCGACTGAGAGCTATTGCAATGACGCACTTTGGATACCTTCAGGAAGTATTCTATAAAATCTAATTGTTGGCGTTGATTTTGTTCTGCGATTTCAGCTTCCTTTTCAGTATAAAGTTCTAGGTTGTCGTATTCCTGTTGGCGAAGCTTTCGCACTCCATCTGCGTAGATACATGCCTCCTGATCTAATTCGCTTTTGCATTGAATAATGCCATTTGCGTCTCTTTTAGGCTTGAAGGTTTTACTTCCGTCGGGAGAGGTACGCGCTGTTCGTGTTTTATCCCAAATTGGAGACGTTATTATTTGATTAAGTGTTTCAATTATACGTTGAGGCTTTCCTGTTTCGGATTTAAATACCGGATAACTTTCAAGTATTAAATACCATTCATCGTGATATTCTGATTTCCGAAGTTTTACTGTGCTTTTTGTTTTTGAGAGTCTTTTTCTCATGGTTTTGATATTATTTGTTATCAAACAATTGGTCTATTTCAGCTTTTGGTACATATACAAACTTTCCAATTTGTTTTCTTGGGATGCTGTTTTTCCGAATTGCTTTATTTACTGTAGATGGAGAGATTCCATACTTTTCAGATATTTCTCCGATGGTATAACATTCAGATTGATCATAGATGAGTTTTTGGGGTTGTTCTTTCATGGAGGCTATATTTGAAGAGTTAACCGGAGGAAACATTAATTCAATATTAGCTTTATTAATGCGGTTTAAACGTTCTCCAAGATTGACAGCAGGGATATTGCCTTTTCTTATTTGTCTATAAATTGTGTCTCTTGAAATGCCATATAATGCTACAGCCTCAGTAATTGAAATATAAGGACGCTCGGCGGGGATTCGCTCAGCTAGTTGCTTGCGTTTCTCTTCTTGTTTTTCTTGTGCTTTCTTTTTGCGATATTCGGCATTGGAACATTTCTTTGAGCAAAACTTTGAATACACAGTTTTTGCATTGAACTGCTTTCCGCAGATTTCGCAAGTCTTTTGAAGAATAAATTTACTACTAGGCATATCAATCGTTTTTAGAATGAATAAGTAGTGATAAGTATATATTAGTCGCACTTTTACTCTACATAAGTCGCGTGACAAATATGTAGCAAATATAACATAAATAATAAGCGATGTTAATAGATAACCAGTTTTTTAATAACAAAAAACCGCTGTAAACTAAGTGTTTACAGCGGTTTGTCTTTGGTCGCTTATGCTTGTTTATGGTTTTTATTTAACCTCTTCAAAATCAACGTCAGTGACGTTTCCTTTGTCATCATTAGTAGGACCTTGCTGAGCCTGTTCGCCACCGGCTTGTTGCTGAGCGTTGTACATCTCCTGAGAAACAGCGTGGAACGCAGTGTTCAATTCGTTGGTCGCAGCATCGATACCAGCGATATCCTGTGCTTTATGAGCATCTTTCAGCTTGCTAAGAGCAGCTTCTATAGGCGCTTTTTTGTCAGCCGGAATTTTATCGCCCAGATCAGCCAACTGTTTTTCGGTTTGGAAGATCATTGAGTCAGCCTGGTTCAGTTTGTCGATTTTTTCTTTTTCAGCTTTGTCGGATTCAGCATTTGCAGCCGCTTCATCTTTCATGCGTTTGATTTCCTCGTCTGACAGACCGCTTGATGCTTCGATACGGATACTTTGTTGTTTTCCTGTAGCTTTATCTTTAGCCGATACGTGGAGGATACCGTTAGCGTCGATGTCGAAAGTTACTTCGATTTGCGGTTCACCGCGACGGGCAGGCATGATGCCATCAAGGTGGAAACGACCGATTGATTTGTTGTGAGCAGCAGTTGGGCGTTCACCTTGCAGGATATGAATCTCTACAGAAGGCTGGTTGTCAACTGCAGTAGAGAATGTTTCCGATTTTTTAGTCGGGATAGTAGTGTTAGACTCGATCAGTTTGGTCATTACGCCACCCAGAGTTTCGATACCCAATGAAAGTGGAGTAACGTCAAGCAACAATACATCTTTTACCTCACCGGTCAATACACCACCCTGGATTGCAGCACCTACAGCTACTACTTCGTCTGGGTTAACACCTTTAGAAGGTGATTTACCGAAGAATTTTTCAACGATAGCCTGGATAGCAGGGATACGGGTAGAACCACCTACGAGGATTACTTCGTCGATTTCAGAAGTAGAGAAACCAGCATCAGACAATGCACGACGACAAGGCTCAACCGTTGCCTGGATTAATTTGTCAGCAAGTTGTTCGAATTTAGCACGGGTAAGAGATTTTACCAAGTGTTTAGGAATTCCGTTAACCGGCATGATGTATGGCAGGTTGATTTCGGTAGAAGTAGTGCTTGAAAGCTCGATTTTAGCTTTTTCAGCAGCCTCTTTCAGACGTTGCAATGCCATAGGGTCCAGACGGAGGTCGATTCCTTCTTCCGCTTTGAATTCGTCAGCCAACCAGTCGATGATTACGTGGTCGAAGTCATCACCACCCAGGTGAGTGTCACCGTTGGTCGATTTTACTTCAAATACACCGTCACCCAACTCAAGGATAGAGATATCAAAAGTACCACCACCTAAGTCGAATACTGCGATCTTCATGTCTTTGTGCGCTTTGTCAAGACCGTATGCCAAAGAAGCAGCGGTTGGTTCGTTGATGATACGACGAACTGTCAAACCGGCGATTTCACCAGCCTCTTTAGTTGCCTGACGCTGAGCGTCGTTGAAATAAGCAGGAACGGTAATAACCGCTTCAGTTACTTCCTGTCCAAGATAATCTTCAGCGGTTTTCTTCATTTTCTGAAGTACCATTGCTGAAATTTCCTGTGGAGTGTAAAGACGACCGTCAATGTCAACGCGCGGAGTATTGTTTTCACCGCGGGCAACGTTATAAGGCATGCGTGAGATCTCTTTCTGAACGTGGTCGAAAGACTCACCCATGAAACGTTTGATCGAAGATACGGTATGTTTAGGGTTGGTGATCGCCTGACGTTTTGCAGGATCTCCCACTTTACGTTCGCCACCTTCGATGAATGCCACAATTGACGGAGTAGTACGTTTGCCTTCGCTGTTAGCAATTACTACCGGTTCGTTACCTTCCAAAACTGCCACACATGAGTTGGTAGTTCCTAAGTCAATTCCAATAATTTTTCCCATGATTGTATAAGTGTTTAATTGTTATTTATTCGTTTGAATGATCCGTTGCATTGAGCAGCGATATAATCATGTTTTCAAACAGTGTGCCAAACTTATTTTCGCGGAAAAAATCTTTTTTTGTCAGATTGAGACTGTCTTTGCGGTGCTAGGGAGGAGTGGTTCTGTCAGGAGTATGACAAAACGGCAGAAAGCCGGAAATAAAAAACCGCAACCCGGAAGGGTTGCGGTTAAAGAGTTGAGTTACATTTCTGCCGGATGAACGTTTTTAGCCATTTCAATGGCTTTTCTTATCAGCGGATTAAAATTAATGGTAATGTGGCTGAATGCCGGTCCGGATGGTTTGTATATTGGCATAGCCATGATTTCTTTGCCATTTCGTTCATAGTACCAGGTTTGCTGGCTGATGTCCCCGGCTTTAATAACCGGACCTTCCGGCCATTTGGTTCCTTTTTCCCCGGGAATATTTTCCCAAAGCTCTTCACCCAATACGAGAATGAAATCAGGATTCAGATCTTCCACGACAGAATAAAATGCTTTTTTCGATAAATCCCACATATCTTTGGTTGGAGGATTGTCAGAACAAACAATGCTGCCGTTTTGCACATAATTGTAAAAGGCAATTGAGCTCCAGAATTGTTCTTTTTCTTCCGGTGTGAGCACTTTGTTAGAATCCAGACCCAACACCATTTTGACGATTTTAGTATATTCGGAAGGAGACTTGCTTTCGTCCGTGAAATTTTCCTGAATCTCAAAGCTTGTTTTCATTCTGCATAAATCCAGATCGCCGTGATATCTTCTTTCGAACTCTTCCGGACTTTCACAATAGTGTGCTTCTCCGATTACCAGTACTTTTTTGTCGTATAGCCCTTTTTGATAGTTTTTACCAACCCAGGGCTCAAAAATTACATTTTCCATAGTGCGATTATTTAGTTGTTTTTTGTAGCAGCTTTAAAAGTCAAAACAGAAAAAGAGGGATAATGTTTAAAGGTTTTCGCTGAAATATAGTGTTAGTTGCAAATATATTGAAACAGGATTCCAGAAGGAGGGTGAAGCCATTAAAAATCCACAAAAGAATCGTGTTATGTAATATGGTTCTAAACAACTATCGGGTAATATCGTTATAATTGCCGTGCGAAAATACAGGTTAATAATAGCAGATAATCAAGAATACAGATGGATAAAGTGTTACAAAGACTGATAGTCCCCAAAACAGTATTAATAGGCATGGGAGCGGCACTTTGGGGATTTGCAGCCATAAGAATATTAATTTTGGGTGAAACGGCGATTGGAAATTATCAAATTCATCCTACATTAAATTACCTGATCGGGATTGCCGGATTTGTGCCGTTCTTCTGGTTTGTCTTTCGCAAAGTCAGTAACAGATATGCTTCACGCATTTTAGCGTTACCGCGTCATAAAAGTCACCTATTTGCATTCCTTGATCGACGCGGCTATATTATGATGACAATTATGATTTCCATGGGAATCGGAATTAAGCATGTTTCTGCTATCCCGGAGGTTTATAAAGGAACCTTTTTTATATCTCTGGGGCTTTCATTACTGGCCTCTTCCATTGTTTATATTGTAAGAGGTGTTCAGTACTTGCAAGCAAGATAGGATATATTCTTTTGGCTTTTACGCTTCAAATGCAGAATATGGGTGGATTAGTTAGCGTTTTGAGAGGTTTGTGAGAATTCTTCATTGCGAGGGGAGACCCATAGGACAAGCAAGATTTAGTGTTCACTCGTAGCATCCGATTTGTTCTGAAAACTATTAAAAGTTAGAACCCCAGAATTCGGATAGTTTATTACAAACGCTTAACAGCGAATATTGTACCCATATTACAAAAACCATTTTGAGCAGATTTAACCTGGAAAATCCGCTTCGGACAAAAGATAGATCGCTAATTGATTAATCCGTTCTCCTGATAAATATTGTCAGATTTATATCAATCGATAATCTCAATGCTTTCTGGTCGTATCGATTGACAGAGTGGTTTTGTTTGATGAATTCATTGAAAAAGGCAGGAGCTTAATCTCCAAACGAACGACTAAAAGAGTTTATTAGCCATGTGGAATCTCAGAAATAAAAAAAAGAGGAAGACTCCTCTTTTTTTTTATTTCTGGTATCTATAGTAATTGAGTTGCTTAAGAATATACTATAAGACTTGTTTACTGCAATTTTGATAAAGTCTCTTTTATGCGTCGCATTGCTTCGATAAGTTGTTCGTCAGCTGCTGCATAAGAAAAACGAATGCAATCCGGAGCTCCGAAAGCACCACCACCAACACACGCAACGTGTGACTCCTCAAGCAACCATATTGCCAAATCGTTTGAGTCTTTAATGGTTTTACCGTTGTATGATTTGCCAAAATAGTAGCTACATTCAGGGAAAAGATAGAATGCACCCTGGGGTACATTAACTTTAAATCCGGGGATCTCTTTGCCCAGTTTTACCATCAAATCACGGCGACGCTCAAATGCTGTGCGCATTTCAGCTACACAAGACTGGTCACCAGTGTATGCTGCTTCAGCTGCTTTTTGCGCTACTGAGCATGGTCCTGAAGTATATTGGCTCTGAAGTTTGTTACAAGCGCTTGCCAGCCATTGAGGAGCTGCAATAAAACCAATACGCCATCCGGTCATTGCATAACCTTTTGATACGCCATTGACGATAACCACACGGTCACGAAGATTTTCAAATTGAGCAATGCTTTCATGACCACCCACATAGTTGATGTGTTCGTAGATTTCGTCTGAGATAATTACGATTTGAGGATATTTTGCCAATACATCAGCTAACCCTTTCAATTCTTCTTTAGTATAGACACTTCCGGTCGGATTGGACGGAGAGCAAAGTATAAGCGCTTTGGTTTTTGGAGTAATAGCAGCTTCCAGCTGAGCCGGAGTCATCTTAAATTCCTGATCGAAACCTGCAGAAACAATGATATTTTTTCCTTCTGCCAATTTCACCATTTCAATATAGCTAACCCAATAAGGTGCAGGGATAATAACTTCATCACCAGGGCCGACAACGCTGAGGATTACGTTGCAGACAGATTGCTTAGCGCCACCGGAAACAACAATTTGCTCAGGTTTATATTCCAGATTGTTTTCGCTTTTCAACTTGGCGCAAATAGCTTTACGCAGCTCCATATATCCGGGCACCGGAGAATAGAATGAAAAGTTGTTGTCAACAGCCTTCTTGGCAGCTTCCTTGATGTGCTCCGGCGTAGTGAAGTCTGGTTCACCCACACTCAGGTTGATAACATCGAATCCTTGTGCTTTTAGCTCGTTGCTTTTTTGCGACATAGCCAAGGTTTCAGAAGGTGACAAGCTGTTTAAACGATCTGATAAAAAGTTCATTTTTTATTGTGTTTGATTTGTTTGAATATTCCGGATTGCAAAATTATGAAAAAATGCGTTTGGGTCAACTATTTAGTCACTAAAAAAAGGTCAGATCAGGGTTTTAACCCTATTCAATAGACGTTATATTTACCCGAAGGTTTCATTAATAAATAGAGACAGGTAAAGTCAGAGCCATTTCGACCGTTTAAAGAACCAGTATAATACCATGCACAAACCAATGATGAAAAACAGAATTGCAGGATAGCCATAACGCCAGTGTAATTCAGGCATGTATTCAAAATTCATCCCATAGATACCTGCCATCATTGTTGGGATACCAATTATGGCAGCCCAGCCTGCAAATTTCTTGGAAATCTCATTTTGGTAAATAGAGGTTAGTGATAGATTGGCCTCAAGAGCAGAGGTTAATTGTTCTTTAGCACTATCGATCATCTCATTGATCCGAACGGCATGATCGTAGATGTCCCTGAAATATAGTTTTATATCATCATGAATTAGCGGATCGGTATCGAAACGCATTAATTTATTGCAGATGTCAATGAGGGGGAAACTAACACGTTTTATCTCAATGAGTTTTGACTTTAACCGGTAAATGTTTTCTGTTATATTTGTATTTAGCTTTTCTGCAAATATCTGGTCCTCCAGCTTGTCCAATTCTTCGGAAAGAAAATCAATAACAGGAAAATATTGATCTACTATATAATCCATTATAGCATAAAGCACAAATCCGGGCCCTTTTTGTAACAAATGCGGTGTAGTTTCACATCTTGAACGTACATCCACAAAAGTCAGTGAAGACCTGTGGCGGATGCTGACAAGAAAATTCTGTCCTAAAAAGAAGTGAGTTTCTCCAATTTCGACCTGATTGTTATTTTCGTCCAATGCAATTGCTCGCATTACGATAAACAAAATATCTCCGTAAGATTCAATTTTAGGACGTTGATGCGCCCTGTGTGCATCCTCAATGGCTAATTCGTGCAATCCGAATTCCTCCTGTAGTTGTTTCATTAGCGCTTCGTCGGGATCACGCAGCCCAAGCCACACGAACTGATCTTCCTTTGCCAAAACCTCACTAATGTCTTCTAATTTAAGATTTTCAATCCGCTTGCCATTAGCATAAGAAGCACAATTGACTATATTGTCCATATAATTCATTTCTGTTTATTACTTGATATGTTGTAAATGTAGATATAAAATTGATTGGATATTGCTCACTTGTAATCGAAATATCATAAAAATGGGAGAGATAGATTTTATTAATCGCTCTCTCCCGTATCATAATTTTACCCGGAACTTATTTTATTCATCCAGATCAAATGCTATGACTGCACGGTTACGTTCGTTTTCTTTAAATGGTTGAACGGTGTCCCCCAGTCCTTTCGATTTAATCCGGTCTTTATTGACGTTGAACTTGGTGGTAAGTAGCCTGATGACTTCATTTGCCCGTTTTTCACTCAATTTTTGATTGTAGGCCGGGTTGCCCGTTTTTACATCAGCATAACCTGTAACTGAGATGTTAATTTCCGGATGCTTTTTCATGAATTCAACAATTTCTTCCAGTTTATACAATTCGCTGGTTCTTACGTTCCATTTGTCAATAACATATTGAATAACCACGTAAAGTCTATCTTTGCATTTCTTGCTAAGAGCATCCTGAAGTTGTTGTCTGAGTTTGTCGCAGGAATCTTTCGGGCAGAATTCATCCAGTTTTTCCTGTAATCGTTTGTTGTCAGCTAATGCGTCATTTACCTTCGCATTCAATTCTTTTACAACCTCAGGATCGACATAATCGTATTTTGTGAATGTATTCTGTAGCCGATAAGAGAAACCGGCTGTTAAGCTTGCATAACCTTCATAAGAGCGGTTGTGATTGGTTATGCCTCGTCCTCCAATCTGACCGTCAAAGGCTTCATTAACAAGCGAGTTCTGAAGTTCTATATTTCCACTTAAACGGTCCGTAAGCTTAATGTTCAGAACTGTTCCCAGTTTACCTATGATTTCATTGTCAGTTGGAATTCCTTTATATCTGAACATGTGTCCCCAACCGACACCGGCATATAAATATACATCAAGAGGTCTGTTTATGTCGTATTCTTTCCATAAATTAATCAGATTGATCATGAAATCAAGATGCAGATCCATGTAACGCATTCTTTGATAATAACCTTTACCATCTTTGTCTTTTGGCGGTTTATGGTTTAATACAGGGTCAACACCTTGCGTGCCGTCGTTAATGAGTTTATTCCATGTGTAAACGCCTTCATAGTTCAATCCGTCATTCCAGCCTTTCAGCCACATTCCTTCAGTTTGTAATCGTAAGCCATAAGATGGGCGGAGCCATTTGCCTACTGATAATTTGATATTTGGGGTAATTGCCCCAAAAAAACCGTCAGGATTATAGTTGTCATCTTCCCCAAAATAGTGGTTAACACCACCGGTCGCACTAACAAACCAATTATCCCAAAATCCGGCTTCGAAGAAGGATTTGGGTTTGGATGATGTTTCTGATTGCCGGATTGCTCTTTGAGCAAAAACGGATGATGCCACGAGTGACAATACCACTGCCGACAAAATAGTAAATGTAGAGCGTTTCATTGTCTATTTAAGTTTTAGGAATAATAATAAGATGAGGAATGTAATATTTCAGTATTAAGGATGTTTTTTAGTTGCTTAGTTACATGCAAATGTATTGCCGGTTTATAGTTACAAATAATAACAGGGCAATTCTTATAGCTGCGATGACAATTCGTTGATATATAATGGCAAAAGCTTAGGTTGAGGTTTTAACTCTACGATGATTGTCTCTGTCAATAAAACTGTCTTAGTTCAAACTAATCAAATGTTTGTTTAAAATCGTAGTATGCCTTTGGTATTATAACAAAGAAAATCAGAGTTTGTTTCCCTGTAAAAAGGTGATGATATAAAATCACCCAATGGTTCTATTATTTTCCAATAACTATTATTCCCGAAACATAATAAGAAGTAACTTTGTTATATTCGCTCAAATAAGAATTTTGTAACAATAACTAACTATGGAGTTGAGTATAATATTTGATTACCTTAAACGACTTGAAAAGAATAATAACCGAGAGTGGTTTGCTGCTAATAAGAATGAATTCGAATTGGCTCGTGATGTTTTTACAAAGTTCGTCGATTGCCTGATTAATGAGGTGACTAAATTTGATCCGTCAGTTAAAGGATTAGAGGCGAAAGATGCTATTTTTAGAATTTACAGGGATACCCGTTTTTCTCCGGATAAAACGCCGTACAAGATTCATTTTGCAGCATTTATCGCTTCTGGCGGACGCAAAAGCGCCAGAGGTGGATATTATCTGCATTTGCAACCGGGTGAATGTGGAATAGCCGGGGGGATCTATGGCCCACAACCAGAGGTGTTAAAGGCTCTTCGTCAAAGTGTTTTTGAGAATATAGAAGAATTTCTGGAGATTGTGAAGAACCCTGATTTTGAGGTTTATTATAAGGAAATGTATGGCGAGAAACTTAAATCAGTTCCCCGCCCATTTCCAAAAGATTTTATTCATGGCGAATGGCTTAAGCCCAAACATTATTGTGTGGACACTGCATTGTCCGATGAGTTTTTCTGCCAGCCTGATTCATTGCAACGGACAACCGATATTATGAGGCTATTGTATCCGATGAACCGGTTTTTGAATTTTGCTGTAGATGAATTGTATGGATTATCTTGATTTGGGTTTCCGGGCTACTAATACAAACATATCGTATGATTTGAGAGAGCCCTGCTCTGTTTTTTTGTGAATAGAATGGAACTTATAGCACCATTCAACTTCAAAACCGACTTTTTGACAGAGTCTGCTTAGCGTTTTGGGATGGATACCATTGTGAGGAACAATCTCCGGTGAATGAAAACTTCCATCCTCGGGCATCAGGTCTCCGATGATTACTAAGCCATCTTCATGAAGTTTTTGATAGAATTTGCGAAGAATGTCAATATGATTATCAACGTGATGAAGAGTCATGAGCGAAACGATAATATTGTTATGCTCTTCCGTCTTTTCAATGTCATGAGGGTAAACGTGTACGTTTTGGTGCCCGGCATCCTGGATCTTTGTCATTAAAACCTCGAGCATGGCGGGTGAGGTGTCGACCATTTTTACTTTTTCAGCTTCAGGTGCAAAGTGTAATCCAATCATCCCTGTGCCGCAGCCAAAATCCAATACATGAGTTGCCGGTTTGATTTGTGTGTGTTTTCTGATGATGTTGATAAACTTTTTTGTCATTTCTCTTCGCACAGAGTTGTTGTCCCAGTTTGTGGCTTTGGTGGCGAATTGATCAACCATAAAGGATAGATTTTAATTGGTTAATATTTGATGTTTATTTTGATGGTCTGATTAGTGCTTCTGGTTTTGGCAAAGTTATAATAATCAGGTTTGATTGCTAGGAATATAATGTTAAATATGGTTTGATGTGCTTTGTATTCTAAATAGTTGAATGAAAGTTACTATTCTTGTTCTTCGGGTACATAATCATAAGGGAGAAGTGCACCCCATCTTTTTGTTGTGAATTTTCCTCCAAATAAAATATTGTTATCCGGTGTAGTGCCATTTGCCCGGATGGTGCAAGTGTCACTCTTGAATAACATTTCAGAATTGTTATCCGGTGAAATTCCGGTTCTGAATCTTTCCCATATATTACCGACTCTATTTTTATGAGATTGGATGGTTAAATCGGCCGGTTTGCCATTTAAATGGTCGAAGTAATAGATGTATAAAGTCTTTTTTTTTAGTCCTGATATCAAAAGTTCTTTTGATTTGGTGTATTGCATAAAGGGACTTATGTCAATAAAGACCTTTTGGACTTCTTTTGTCTCTTTATTGTATGTCTGGGTGGCGATTAAGTAACCGTTTTCTTTCAATCTGTCGAAAAACAATGAGTGAAAAAAATGTTTGACAGAATTATAATACACTTTTTCCCTGTTACTTTCAAATTTACGTTGTTGTCTCGGTGTTGTTCCGCTATATTGCGAGAATCGACAATAAGACCAAGAGTCGCAATCCTCCCAGTATTTGTGCTTTTTCAGGGAGAATCTGACAAGATCTACAAATACCGTGTACCCTAATAGTGGAAGTTCAATCATTAACGGAGCTTTTGATTGTACGGAAAAAACCGGGGTGCAGGTAATTATAGTTGAGCTGTCAGCGGACCATTGGCTGTTTTCTCCTATTGATTTGTACTTTCTTTGTTTTACGAAATCCATTGAGTCGGATGAGCGCCTCACTGTGTCTGTGCGATGAGAAAAGATTAAGACGCTGTCATTTCTGAGTATTGCATGACTGCCCCAATAGTCATCGCCCAGAAATGCGAGTTTGAACTCCCTGATGTTTTTGTCCCGCATGCTCTTGTCCGCAACCTGTACTTCGTTCAGTAGCCGGGTTTTTTCCCTGATGTATATTGTGATTTCTTTGGGACTATTTTCATTGATTATGTTCGTATTTACATTGTATGCCACGTGACTTACAACGAGCTGACAAGGGAAAGTTACATCTTTTAATGAGAAATGTCCTTTCGCATCAGTATATGCCCCGATTGTGGTTCCACTGATATAGACCGAAGCGTAATCAATCGGAATTTTGGTGGTTTCATCCAGGATTGTACCGGTTAATATGTTTTGACAATGGGTAATTTGATTGATGAAAAAGAGAAAGAGCAGTAGTGTTTTTACTTTCCTGATTTTGTTTTTCATGGTATAATAAGGTTGTATATGTGTAGTTTTTATGTCTGGATTCTCGAATTATGCGATTTGCCAACAAATATATTTATAAAACTGTTTCATTACACTTTCGTTATGTGAAATTTAATGCGATTGGCTTCTGATTTTTTCAATGACTGCAATTATCCGTTTGATGATTCTTAATCAGAGAGGCTCTTTACCAGTTGAATTAGAGGGTTGGGAGTGGGGCTTTGCATTTACATTTTGTTGGTAAGTCAATGAAGTTGTTGTAAATTTGCGACTCAATAAAGCATAAATGGCAGAAAAAGTCACTATATACGATCTTGCAAAGCAATTAAATACCACGGCATCAACTGTTTCGAGGGCGCTGCAAAATCATCCACGCATAAGCAAAAAGATGAAAGCCCGGGTGATGGAATTGGCCGAAAAGCTGAATTTTCAGCCCGATCCGGTGGCTATGCACCTGCGTACTGGCCGGAGTTCGGTGATTGCAGTGATTGTACCGCGTGTCAGCCGAAACTTTTTTGCCTCCGTCATCACCGGAATTGAGCAGGTGGCTTACCAAAACGGTTACAGTGTCATTATTTCCCAATCAAACGAGCAATACGAAACTGAAAAAGCTATTGCTAAAGCGCTGTTGAATAAAAAAATTGATGCGCTGGCTGTGTCTATCTCTGCCGAGACAACCGATTATTCCCACTTTCAGCCTTTTATCAACAAAGGGACCCCAATTGTCTTTTTTGACCGTGTTCCAGAATCGCTGAATGTCAGCAAGGTGGAGGTGGATAACTATGAGGCTGCTTTTCAGGCTGTAGAGCACCTTATTGCTCAGGGTTGCCGGAAGATTTATCACCTCTCCGGTCCGATGACTTTAAGTGTTTACAAAAACCGGATGCAGGGGTATAAAGATGCAATGAAGAAGCATGGTATTGAACCGCAGGAGAATTGGTTTTACCAAAATGCGATTACACTCGAAACGGGGACGGAAGCAACAAAACAGATTATCCAGTCAGGAGATTTGCCCGATGCAATTCTCGCAGCAGGGGATTTTTCGGCCATCGGTGTGATACTGACGTTGAAAAAGGCGGGGATTCGTATTCCGGATGATATTGCAGTGGTTGGATTCGCCAACGAGACATTCGATATCTTCATAGATCCGGAGCTTACCTCTGTGGATCTGGATAGTCAGCAGTTAGGTGAGACTTCAGCTGAAATCCTGATAGAGCAACTCAACCAATCCCCCGAAGAACGTGAGGAGAAACACATTAAATTTCCTCCGAAACTGATGATACGAGATTCTTCTCTGAAAGCAAAAAAATACGATTAAGCGAAACCTAAAACAGATATGAAACATAAAGGCTATAAATGCGAAACCGTCCTTCCATACGATGAAAAGGGCAGCAAGAAAGATCAGATCGTGAAAATGTTTGATGCAATTTCCGGTAACTACGATCCGATGAACCGTTTCATGACGATGGGCATTGACAAGCAGTGGCGCAAAAAAGCTATTCTCAGTTTGAAGAAATTTGAACCAAAGCAAATTCTGGATGTAGCTACCGGTACAGGCGATTTTGCAATTAATGCCAACCGTTTACTCCAACCGGAGCACATTACGGGAATTGATATTTCGGACGGAATGCTAGAGGTGGGTCGTAAAAAGCTCGCGAATCTGGGATTGCAGGATAAAATTTCGCTTGCTATTGGAGACAGTATGAAGCTAGACTTCGAGACCGGGACTTTCGATGCCGTGACTGTTGCTTTCGGTGTTCGTAATTTTGAAAATCTGGAGCAGGGTATTACCGAAATGTGCCGTGTGTTAAAACCAGGTGGAAATCTCGTTATCCTTGAAATGTCAGAGCCTGAAAGATTCCCGACACGCGAAATGTATCGCATCTATTCTAAGACTGTAATTCCTGCGTTTGCCCGTGTATTCTCCAAAGATAAAAAGGCCTACAGCTATTTGCCGAAATCTATCGAAGCATTTCCCCAAGGCAAGGAGATGGTCGCATTACTCAAGCGTTGTGGATTCAGCCAAGTGGTCAATAAGAAATTCACGATGGGTGTTTGTGCTTTTTACATGGCAACTAAGTAAACAATTTTAATTCAGATAATTATGTCACAATTCGAAAACGTAACAGTAGTAAAAAAAGCGAACGTATATTTCGGGGGTCAGGTTACCAGCCGCACAGTGTTGTTTGCTGATGGAACAAAAAAAACTTTAGGTATCATGATGCCGGGTGAGTATGAATTCGGTACGGATTCTAATGAATTAATGGAAATTTTGGGTGGTGAGATGGATGTTAAACTTCCAGGCTCAGAAGAATGGATTACCGTGAAAGAAGGCGACGATTTCCGTGTTCCGGCCAAATCGAAATTTCAGTTGGTGGTAAAAGAAGCTACAGACTACTGCTGTTCTTACTATTGATTTTTATCGCTTTTATGCAATATATAGCCCCGGCTCAGATCTTTGAACCGGGGCTTGTTATTTTCTAAAAGTAATGCTGTTTTTGTTATGTTGTGATTACTTTGTTGTGCCAAGAGATACATCGTCATCTAGAAAGTTACGGTAGAAGTAATGAGCTGTCTCCATAGCTCAGGAAGCGGAAGTCATGCGATAATGCATAATCATAGATTCTTTTCCAAACTTCTCCCACGAAAGCGGAAACCAGCAATAATAATGTGCTTGTCGGTTGGTGGAAATTTGTCACAATGCCCTTTACAATTCGGTATTGGTAGCTCGGAGCAATCATGATTTGTGTCGATGTTACCAGTTTGTCGCTATTTTGACGCTCCAGATAATTGATAATATTTGTAAGAGATTGCTCAACTGTTAGTGTCCAGGTTTGGTCATATGGCATCCATTGGCGTACCATCAATCCTTCGGCAGTTGCATTCGGGCGAAATTCCAGCAAGCAGCCGATGTAGTAGAGGCTTTCCAGTGTGCGTACAGAGGTTGTTCCCACTGCAATTACCGGTCGTTCCGATAGTAATTTCTCTATCAACGACCGTTTCACCGTGATAAATTCGGTATGCATTTCGTGATCGGCAATCAATTCGCTTTTAACAGGCTGGAAAGTGCCGGCACCTACGTGTAGTGTTAATTCCGCTCGTTCGATCCCTTTTTTTTCCAGTTCTTCGAATACTTTTTCTGTAAAATGCAACCCTGCCGTTGGGGCGGCTACCGAGCCTTCTATTTTAGAATAAACGGTTTGGTAAGTTTCCAGATCACTGTCTTCCGTATCGCGGTTCAGGTAGGGGGGGATGGGTAATTCGCCTACACTGTCCAGTATTTGGGCAAATGTAATCTCTGAATTTTCCCAGGTAAAACGAATTTCGTGTGTATTGCCCTTTGTGGCTATCTTTTCAGCGAATAGAGCTGTAGTGCCGTTGTCTGTTGCAATATCGAGTTTCAGTTGGCCGGACTTCCATTTTTTTAGATTACCAACCATGCAAAGCCAGGTGCATTTTCCTGAAGATTGGAAAGATATGGCATAGTCAGCCGGGGCAATCGGTTCCAGGCAGAAGATTTCGATACAAGCTCCGGTTTCTTTATAAAAATGAAGCCGCGCCTGAATAACACGGGTGTTATTAAACACCATAAGAGCGTTCTCCGGAAGGAACTCGGGAAGATTACCAAAGTTAGATTCGCTGATTTCTCCTTTTTTATACAGAAGCAGTTTTGACTGGTCTCGCTCCGATAATGGAAATTTCGCAATTCGTTCGTCGGGAAGATTGTAATTGTACTCTTCTATACGGATATGGCGGGGATGATTCATTTCGTATTTCAATGCAAATGTTATTTCTACTCGCTGACTAGCAAATGGACTAATCGTGATACAGCGTATTTTTCAAATTCTTTTTCTGGGATGCAAAGATACTGCTTTAGACAATCATTCAGCCCCGAAACAGTCACTTCATAGTAATTTGTAATAATCCGGCGATGGGAAAGGACATGGATAATGTCTCTTTGTTTCAATGAGAATGAGATGTTATTGATACCGGAAAACATTTTT
Organism: Parabacteroides sp. FAFU027; assembly: GCF_022808675.1. Classification (NCBI taxonomy): domain Bacteria; kingdom Pseudomonadati; phylum Bacteroidota; class Bacteroidia; order Bacteroidales; family Tannerellaceae; genus Parabacteroides; species Parabacteroides sp. FAFU027. The sequence continues at coordinate 53,529 of NZ_JAKZKV010000015.1, read as the reverse complement.
TGAAAATCCTCTGATAACGAAAGAGAATTAAATTCCAGTTTTTCGGAGGTTTCAATCAGCGGAAATTCATAAAGGTTTTTCCAGATATCATTGCCGGTGCGTTTGTTTAACAATATGTTTTCGCCTAAGCGGATGTGAAAGTAATTGAAATAGCGGTTTTTTACTTCTGTTTTTTGTTGCTTGACCGGGCGTTGTATAACTGACCCATTTGCAAAAGCGATGCATTTTTCCTGAAAAGGGCATTCGTTGCATGCGGGATTTTTAGGCAGGCAGTGTACTGCTCCAAACTCCATCATCGCTTGATTGTGCGTCGCCGGATCGTTCTTTGATAGCAGTTGTTGAGCCAGAACGGCAAAGTATTTCTTTCCTTCGTTGCTGTCAATCGGTAAGTCTATATCATATAATCGTGACAGTATCCGGTAAACATTTCCATCGACCGTGGCATAAGGTTGATTAAACGCAAATGAACAGATTGCTGCAGCTGTGTATTCACCAACGCCTTTTAATGCCAGAACATCTTTATACAAGATTGGGAAAATGCCATTGTGCTTTTTTATTATCTGGTGGGCTGCGGTATGAAGATTGCGCGCCCGGCTGTAGTATCCCAATCCCTGCCAATATTTGAGAACCTCATCTTCGGGGGCTTCTGAGAGCGATTTTACATCGGGAAAACGATTTATAAACCGGATGTAATAGTCATATCCCTGAGCTACTCTTGTTTGTTGAAGTATAATTTCGGAGATCCAGATTCGATACGGGTTCTTCGTTTTCCGCCAGGGTAATTCCCTTTTAATTCCTATATACCAGTTGATTAGGGTTTTTGAAAATATAGTGTTAGTCATCCATACAAATTTTTTTCCAAAAATACACACAAATCGAAGAAAATCAGGTTTTTCCGCAAAAAAAAGAGGAACTGGTTTTTCTGTTCTGATAAAATGGTATATATTTGCAGTCCAAAATTTTAGGAACTGAATTGAACTCACAAATTAATTTAATCATATATGACAAAGGCTGATATTGTAAACGAGATTTCCCTTAAAACAGGGATTGAGAAAGCGGCTGTTTTGGCAACAGTTGAATCTTTCATGGATGTAGTAAAAGACTCTTTAGCTAAACAAGATAATGTTTACCTGAGAGGTTTCGGCAGCTTCATCATCAAGAAAAGAGCTCAAAAAACAGCTCGCAATATCTCTAAAAATACTACCATCGTTATTCCGGAACACAACATTCCTTCGTTCAAACCGGCTAAAACGTTTATGGACACTGTAAAAGGAGAATAAGTCAACACTATTTATTAATAACTAAAGAAATTACGACTATGCCAAGCGGTAAAAAAAGAAAAAGACACAAAATGTCTACGCACAAGCGTAAGAAAAGATTGAGAAAAAACAGACACAAAAAGAAAAAATAATTTAGTCTGATTTTTTCAATCCAGCAAGATCAACAAAGAACAAACTTCATGTGGTTTCAACATAAGTTTGTTCTTTGTATATTGTATCATACTTAAATTCAAACATTGTGAATAGCGAACTCATCGTTGACGTTACCCCGAAAGAGGTCTCGATTGCGGTTCTGGAAGATAAAAATCTGGTAGAGCTGCAAAAAGAGGCGCAGAACATTTCGTTCTCTGTGGGTGATATCTATCTGGGAAAAGTGAAGAAGCTGATGCCCGGATTGAATGCTGCGTTCGTTGATGTCGGATACGAGAAAGATGCTTTTCTCCATTACCTTGATTTGGGGCCAAACTTCGCATCCCAAAACAAGTTTCTCAGACAAACTATTTCCGACCGCAAGAAAACTCTCTCCATCTCAAAATTCCAGCTACTTCCTGAAATCAATAAAGACGGTGCCATTACGGAACTGCTCAAAAGCGGACAGGAAATTCTGGTGCAAATCGCCAAAGAACCTATTTCTTCCAAAGGCCCCAGGCTTACTGCCGAAATTTCATTTGCCGGTCGTTATCTGGTGTTGATCCCGTTTGCCGATAAAGTATCGGTTTCGCAGAAAATCAAATCGTCAGAAGAGCGTCAGCGTCTGAAGCAGTTGGTTCAAAGCGTTAAACCGAAAAACTTTGGGGTAATCGTGCGTACGGTGGCTGAAGGTAAGAAGATTGCTGAGCTTGACGATGAGCTTAAAATGCTGGCTAAACGCTGGGAGGACTGTGTGGTGAAACTACAACGCGCCAAACTTCCTTCGCTGATTTTCGAAGAGACCAGTCGTACGGGGGCTTTGTTGCGTGATAACTTTAACCCTTCATTCCAAAGCATACACGTCAATGATCCGGATGTATTCAACCAGGTCAGGGAGTATGTGGAGATGATTGCTCCGGAGAAGAAGGATATTGTAAAGCTTTACGAGGGAAACCTGCCGATCTTTGATAATTTCGGTATCACCAAGCAGATTAAGTCTCTGTTTGGGAAAACCGTGACTTTCAAGAGTGGCGCTTACCTGATTATCGAACACACCGAAGCGCTTCATGTAATTGACGTAAACAGCGGTAACCGTTCGAAATCCGGAAAAGGGCAGGAAGAAAATGCCCTGGATGTAAACAGCGCTGCAGCACAGGAAATTGCCCGCCAGTTGAGGCTGCGCGATATGGGTGGTATTATTGTGGTGGACTTCATTGATATGCAGGAGGGTGAGAACCGTCAGAAGCTATATGAGGTGATGCGTGAGGCTATGTCGAAAGACAAAGCGAAACACAACATCCTGCCGTTGAGTAAATTTGGCCTGATGCAGATTACCCGCCAACGTGTTCGTCCGAATATGGATATTACCACGACGGAGACCTGCCCGGTTTGCTTTGGAAACGGCACTATCAAGCCATCGATCCTGTTTACCGATATGCTCGAACGTAAGGTAGATTATCTGGTGAATAAATTGAAGGTGAAGACTTTTTCATTGCATGTTCACCCTTATGTGGCTTCGTTCATTAATCAGGGATTCTTCTCATTGAAATGGAGATGGAGATGTTCATACAGCTTTGGATTGCGGATTATTCCGAACCAAAGTCTGGCGCTTTTGGAATATCGTTTTATTGATTCCGACAAAAACGAAATCGACCTGAAAGAGGAAATCGAAATTAAATAATTGAATTTTTCAGGTTTAGTACGAAATTAAGATCGTTGATCTTTTGAAAATCCCGGAGAGAATTGTCTCTTCGGGATTTTTTATGCGGTATTGCTGAGCGGATTTTCGAAAAGAAACTGTCTTTGCGATGATGTTAGAATTGAAATAAAAAGGGTGTTCACTTTAAAATGAACACCCTTGTATTTTTATTTATTGACGATTAGTCGTTTCTTATAGGTGATATTTCCGGATTTGAGTTCCAGGATATAGATGCCGTTGCTCAGACTGCTGATGTCGTAAGATTGATCAGGCAGACCCAGGATATCCGATTTAACCAGAGAGCCTGTCGTATTGTAGATGTTTATGATTGCTTCATCTCCATTCTGGCTATTTGTCGATATCCGGATGTTGTCTTTTGCCGGATTAGGGTAAATCGAGAGTAGGTCGCCAGATGTGGTTGTTGCGATTCCGGCAGTGTTGTTTGTCGCAACATTTGAGCGAGAGGAGTAATAAAGCGCAGGGTAAGTGCTGGCTGTTGCCGATTTTAAGAGGCTTGCGCTTTGTGCGGTTGCTTGCTTATCGACAAAGATAGAGTAGGGGCTGATTACCTCAATCTGATAATAGACATTGCCGGACGGAGCGGTCAGGTCGGTAAACTGTGTATTGCTTCCTGAAGTCGAATTGATCAGGGCGACATTTTGTGCGTTTGTTCCTCTGTAAATGTTATAGGTTGAAACGGTGAATCCCGAGTATGCTTCCCAGATCAGGTTCCACGAGCCATTCACGCCCTGGTTGATGGCGAGGTGCATGGATTTGTGCGGATCACTTTGAGCTGATTCAAAACCGCAGTGGTCTTTCAGCGAAATCCGGTATTTGTTTGATTGAACACTGGTGTTTGAAAGTGAATCCACGAACTGGTTTGGTGCGGAATAGGCTACCGAGCCGATTTTTTTATAAACATTGGTCACGTTCGTTTCCTTGTAAACGCAGATAGAGTCGATAGTAGTTGATGATGGCCTGTTCCAGGCGATGACGTTGTTATTTGAGCTGTTTGCGGTTACAATTCCCAGTGTTGGGCTGCTTATTGGTGTTAAGTTGACTTGTACCTGATCGCTGGAGGTGCAGCCTTTAGAGTTTGACACGGTGACTGTGTAGGTGGTGTTGGTTGTAACAGAGGCAACCGGATTGGCGATAGTGTCATTGCTAAGTCCGGTAGATGGGGTCCATTTGTACTTAAATGTTCCACCTCCTGAGTAGTTGGCGGTTACACCTAATTGAGCCGTTCCTCCACATTGGGTAGTCTGGTCGGCGCCGGCATTTACGCTTAGCTGATTGACAATTACCTTGATGCCGTATTTTGTTGTAATATTTTGCCTATTGGTAAAAGTAAGCTTGTAGGTTATGGTTTGAGTAGGGGATGCAATAGGGTTTTCAATGTTAGTGGCACTGAGATAAAGGTTATCTGTCGGTAATAATGAAGACCATGAATAAGTACCATTGCCATCAAATTTGTAAATCGCTCCTCTATCAGTAACGATGTACCCTGTTTTAGGATCTGTAAATGTTATAGACTGAAGATTGGTGCTATCAGGGAGTCCAATACTTTTAATAACCCAATTCTCTCCTTTGTCTGTTGTCTTATAGCGGTACCCTTTTGAGGATACTATATATCCAGTATCTTGTGAAGTGAAATATATGGAATATCCGGTAGTTAAATCGGAAAATGTTTTTGATGTCCAGCTATTACCGCCATTTGATGTTTTTAAAAATATGCCAGACTCTCCGGTGATGTATCCGTTATTTGCATCGGTGAAATAAACAGCTCTTAAGTTGTTAGTAACATTGCATGTTTTATGGGCCCAGCTAGTACCACCATTGGTTGTTTTATAAAACATCCCATTTGCTCCAACTGCGTATCCATTAGTTGGGGAACTAAAATAAACGGAATTGATAGTGATGGAGGTGCTGCTTATTTGGCCCACATTCAATGTGTCGCCATTGTCTGTTATATTATACAAACCATTATTTGTACCCACAAATCCGGTGTTGGCCGAAGTCATCCAAATTGAATTTCCAGATAAGCCTGAAATATGTTTCCAGGTTTCTCCTCCATCGGTAGTTTTCCTGATATTTTCAGTTCCGACGATATAGCCCGTATCTTTGTTTACAAAGAAGATTGATTTCAGGCATGAAGGGTCATAGTGTAATGTGTCTTTTTTTATCCATGAATTACCTGAATTTGTTGTTTTAAGAATCAGTCCAGAGTCGCCAATAGCGAAACCGATATCTTTATTTATAAATAGAATCTGCTTCAGACTTTTGGTCGTTCCACTTGATAATTTTGTCCAGCTAAGAGATGGCTTTAATTGAATAGAACCTGAACATTCAAGAGAGTAAGTTGCAGTTTCCATTGTTTGCCCTTGCATCGTAAAGGCTATGCTACAAGCCAACACAATGCTTAATAAGTAATTCTTTATCATAGGTGGTTGTCAGTTTTTATTGTGCTGACTCTGCACATCTTAATGTTGTATTATGACGAATAAATAGTTAGTTCCTATTCAAATAATCAAGCCCATGGCGTTTTAACCATAGGCTTGATGGGGTTATTTCATTTGGAACAGACAAGCGTTAAGCTTGTGGCGTATCAGGCGTATCTTTTGAGTTGGAATGCGAACCTCCGAGGTCGATGATCTGGCGAGCGGACTGGTATTCGCTGTAGAAAGTGGGATTGGTGGTCTTGAACGGGAGCATCAGTTTGTCCACCTTGTTTTTGAGCAGGTCTTGGTTGTCTGATATTTTGCTCCTGATTTGATCGTTTGTGGCACTGTTTGAGCCTTGCTGGTTACCTATTTCGCCGATGCTCTTTTGAAAAGCTTGTTTGTCGGTAAAAAGAGAATCTACATCACTTTGAGAAACACCCCAAGTGACGAGTGAGGTAACGATAGGGGTTGCTGTATCGCCATATTTCTGGGCAGTGTCTATCAAGTTGGTGTTACGCAATCCTTTAATCGTGGTCGGGCTGACGGCTCCCAATAATGCGAGCTTTTCGTCAGAGGTGGCTGCGGCATGTGCGGCGAATGCTCCGGCCAGTTTCAAAATGCCATTGATAATTCGTTCTTCCAGATTATTTTTGGTCGAGGTCAGGCTTTTTGTGGACTCAATTAACTGAATCAGGCTTCGGATTTCAACCGTATTGCTTTGTAATTCGGAGTGCGCAGAGACAATAGGCTGGATATCCTTGATGGTCTCATGCTTTGTTGTGAAAAACTGTTCTACACGCTCTTGCATGTTAAACTGGTTGGTTTGGTTGTTTGTCATGTTTTTGAAATTTAAGAGATGTGTATATTGAAAATTGATTATTTTATATTCGCAAATATTGAAATACTTTCCGGCTTTTGCAAATTTTGGATGTGTAAAATTGATAATTTGAGTGATTTTATAGGTGGATATATTAAAAGTATGTTTGCAGAACTGTGAAATCTATACTGGAAATAGCCGGAAAAATATGTTGAGCTGAAATTTGAAAAGATTGAATTCCTTTATTTCTGTTCCAAGTTGGCATTTATATGAATCAAGATGGCATTTTGGCATCCTGAGATTACATCTATATCACCCAAGATGGCATTTGTGTCCCCCGAGATGGCATTTTGCAATGTCAAGATTGCATCTATGTCGCCCAAGTTGGCATTTATATGAAACAAGATGGCATTTTGGCATCCTGAGATTACATCTATATCATTCAAGATGGCATCTGTGTCGCCCGGGATGGCATTTTGCAAAGTCAAGATTACATCTATATCACCCAAGGTGGTATTTGTGTTGTCCGGGATGGTATTTTGCAATGCGAAAATCGTTTTTATTTGAGAATAAGCGCCATTGATACTGTTCAGGATGATATTTATCGTGGCTTCCTATTCCGTTTTTACTTTAAAATCAATATCTTTGGGCTTCTTCTCCCGATGCAGATAGTTTGATTGTCAAAGTACTGCATTCAACTCACAAGACTTTATTTTCTGAAAACATTTAATATAAACAACCATGAAACGAAGAGATTTTTTCAAGACGGCTGCTCTGGCAGGAATCGCGACCCTGTTTAGTCCGAAATCGTTGGCTAACGTGGTGACCGAAAACGAACTGACCGTGGCTTCATCCCCCGACCTGGTGGCGGTGATGGGCGGCGAACCCGAAGTGATGCTTATCCGGGCGCTCAAGGAATTGGGCGGAATACAGAAGTTTGTAAAGAAGGGCCAGAAGGTGGTGATTAAGCCCAATATCGGTTGGGATCGTACTCCGCAGATGGCCGCCAATACCAATCCGCAACTGGTGGGTGCGTTGGTGAAACAGTGTCTGGCAGCGGGAGCGAAGCAGGTGCTGGTGTTTGATCATACGTGCGACAACTGGCAGAAGTGCTACGAGGCCAGCGGTATCGAGGCTGCGGTGAAGGCTGCGGGTGGTAAGATTATCCCCGGCAACGATGAGTCGATGTATCGCGAGGCGGATTTGCCGCATGGCGTGAATCTGAAAAAGATTAAAGTGCATGAAGCCATTCTTGATTGCGACGTGTGGTTTAATGTGCCGGTGCTCAAGCATCACGGCGGGCCAAAGATGTCTATCTCCATGAAAAATATGATGGGTATCGTGTGGGACCGCGGATACTGGCATCGCAATGACCTTCACCAGTGCATCGCCGACTGTGCTACTTTCCACAAGAAACCGGTGCTGAACATCGTGGACGCTTACCGCGCGATGAAATCCAACGGTCCGCAAGGCAAGTCGGAATCCGATGCGGTGATGATGAAATCGCTGCTCGTGTCGCACGATTTCGTGGCTGTGGATACAGCGGCCATCAAGATGTTTAACCAGATTCGCGAGACCAATTTGGCGGATGTGCGCTACGTTGCTCTGGCCGAACAACTCAAAGTGGGTACGCAACATCTGGAGAAATTAAATGTAAAACGGATTAAACTATAAGGGGCTTCAGGCATCTAACAGAACGATAATCAAACTCAGCACAAAGATGCAAAGGCGCAAAGTGACACGCGTTTTTGCATCTTTGTGCTGATAGTTTCTATAAAACTTATCATTTTAATGTTCATGAAAACCCTTAAACACATTCGACGATTACTGGCAATTCTTTTCTTCCTGCCGATTCTGCTTTTTTTTATTGATTTCACGGGGTTACTGCCCCTTTTCCTGCATAAATTGCTGCAAATGCAATGGATTCCCGCGCTGATGTCTGTCCAGGTGGGAGTGGTGGGTTTCCTTCTGGTCTTAAGCCTGCTGTTCGGGCGCTTGTATTGCTCGGTGATTTGCCCCTTGGGCGTTTTTCAGGACATTGCAGCCTGGAAGTCGCGTTGGTTTAAGAAAAAGGGGAGACGTTACCGCTTTGACTACCGTAAACCGAATAATATTCTGCGTTACAGCCTGCTTGCGCTGACCGTGATTGTTTTTTTGCTGGGCAGTAGCGCGGTGGTGGTGTGGCTCGACCCGTATAGTATCTTCGGCCGCATCATTACGCAACTCCTTCGCCCGCTTTTTATATGGGCAAATAACGGCTTCTCGGCATTGTTCATCAAAAAAGGTATTTATGTGATTTACGGCGTGTCTCAAAACGCCTTTGTGGTGATACCGTTTATTATTACTTCGGTCTTTTTTGTGATAGTGGCAGTCATGTCGTGGTTTCGGGGGCGGTTGTATTGCAATACGGTTTGTCCGGTGGGGACTTTCCTCGGACTATTATCCAAACTCTCATTGTTTAAAATTGAAATCGAGAAATCCTCCTGCACCCAATGCAGTGCCTGCGAAAAGCGCTGCAAATCCCAGTGCATCGATTCGATGGCAATGACGGTGGACGAGACACGCTGTGTGAGTTGCTTCAACTGTCTCTCCGTTTGCAAAAAAGGAGGTGTCAAATACGCATTTCGCTATGGTAAAAAGCAGGAGGCAGCTCCCGTTTCGGAAATCAACAGTAGCCGTCGCACCTTTATGCTGACCTCCGGAGCCGTGGTAGCAGCCCTTGCGACCGCCAAAGCCGAGACCCTCACCGGTAAAAAGGACGAAATCCTCTCCCGCAAACCCATTATGCCTCCGGGAGCCGGCCATCTTGAGCATTTCAATACCAAATGCACCGGCTGTCAGCTCTGTGTGAGCAAATGCCCTATGCATGTACTGAAACCGGCTGCCCTTGAATACGGTATCAGTGGGATTATGCAGCCGCGACTTGCCTTTTCCACGCACGTATATTGTAATCAGGATTGTACAATATGTTCTGAGGTTTGTCCGACCGGTGCATTGACGAAGCTGACAGTAGAGGAAAAGCGCGTCACGCAGATGGGGATTGCCCGTTTCCGTAAACACAAGTGTGTGGTCTATACCGATGAGAAAGATTGCGGCGCTTGTTCGGAACATTGCCCGACGCAAGCCGTTCACATGATTCCCTACAAAAACGGGTTGACTATCCCGCAGGTGACTCCCGACCTCTGTATTGGTTGCGGCGGATGCGAATCAATCTGTCCGGTTCGCCCTTACCAGGCCATCTATGTGGAGGGAAACAGCGTGCAGGTGAAGGCTAAAAAGCCGAAAGATGCACAAAAGTTTGAGAAAAAGATAGACAATTTCGGGTTCTAAACAGACTGATATTCGTAATTTTGTCCTGAGCTTCCCAAATAGGGGAGGCTCAGGACTTTTTATTATGGAAAAATACGAACTCATCACCATATTAGGCCCGACCGCCTCGGGTAAAACGCCATTCGCTGCTGCGCTGGCTTATGATCTTGATACGGAAATCATCAGCGCCGATTCGCGTCAGGTCTATCGTGGAATGGACCTGGGCACGGGAAAAGACCTGGAGGATTACACTGTAAACGGAAAGCCAATTCCCTATCACCTGATTGATATTTGCGATGCAGGGGAGAAGTATAACGTATTCGAGTTTCAGCACGACTTTGCCGAAGCATTTTCCCAAATCAAAGAAAAGGGTAAATTGCCTATCCTGTGCGGAGGTACCGGCATGTATATCGAGTCGGTGTTGAAGGGATATAAATTGCTGGCCGTACCTGAGAATACCGAATTGCGCGAACGCTTGAGCGGGCATTCTTTGGAGCAACTCACCGAAATGCTGAAGCAATATAAGGACCTTCACAACACTACCGATGTAGATACGGTGAAACGTGCCATCCGTGCCATCGAGATCGAAGAATATTACCTTAATCAGGCTCCCGATGTGAATGAATTTGCACCGATCAATAGCCTGATTATCGGTGTGGATATAGAACGCGAGGCTCGTCGGGAAAAGATCTCCCGTCGCCTGAAAAGCCGTCTCGATGCCGGGATGGTCGATGAGGTGAAGCGACTGCTTGATTCAGGTATTTCTGCCGAAGACCTGATTTACTACGGCCTCGAATACAAATACCTGACGCTTTATGCAACCGGGCAAATCTCATTCGATGAAATGTTTTCCCAGCTTGAAATCGCCATCCATCAGTTTGCCAAACGGCAAATGACCTGGTTCAGGGGCATGGAACGCCGCGGATTCTCCATTCATTGGCTCGATGCCTTTATGCCGATGGAGGAGAAGATTGAGCGGGTGAAGGGACTCCTTGGAAGGGATTGAGGGGATAAACAAGGCAATTTGCAGAAATATAATGTGACCAAACTCCCCTCCTAGGAGGGGTCGGGGGTGGGTAAATATTTCACAGGACCCAACCCTAACCCCTCCCGGGAGGGGAACTCTGATACTCTAAACTGATTTATATAATCAATGAGAAGAAAAATCATTCCATACAATCCTAACTTGAAAGTACTGGCAAAACAGCTTCGGGAGAATATGACTCTTTCGGAGGTGTTATTGTGGGATGAGCTGAAGCAGAAGAAAATGCTGGGAATGGATTTTGACAGACAACGTCCAATGCTCAATTATATAGTTGATTTTTATTGCAAAGACTTAATGTTAGCCATTGAAGTTGATGGAGATAGTCACGACTTTAAATTTGAACAAGATAAACTACGACAATCTGAACTTGAAAAAGAAGGGGTTACGTTTCTTCGCTTTGACGATATTGAGGTCAAGCATAACATGAATAATGTTCTGAGGACTATTGAATCGTGGATTCAAAACACAAAACAAGAACCCACCCCTAACCCCTCCGAGGAGGGGAATTCTGAATACCATTTGCTTTAGAATTTATTATAGCTAAAAAATATACAAACCACATACACAAATTACGCCATGTATCCATCATTAAATCTCAAACACAAAGAATCCAATAATTTTGTCCTGCTTGCCGGACCGTGTGTAATCGAAGGCGAAACCATGGCAATGGAAATTGCCGAACGCATCGTTACAATAACCGATAAGCTGAATATCCCCTATGTTTTCAAAGGCTCTTACCGCAAGGCGAACCGTTCACGTAATGATTCATTTACCGGAATCGGCGATGAAAAAGCGTTGAAGGTATTGCGCAAAGTGAGCGAAACCTTTGGCATTCCGGTAGTATCGGATATTCATTCGGCTGATGAAGCGAAGATGGCAGCTGAATACGTTGATGTACTTCAGATTCCCGCTTTCCTTTGCCGTCAGACGGACCTGCTGATTGCTGCTGCCGAGACGGGACGCTGTGTCAATATCAAGAAAGGCCAGTTTCTTTCACCGGCTGCAATGGAGTTTGCCGCACAGAAAATAGTGGATGCAGGCAATCCTAATGTGATGCTGACTGACCGTGGAACGACATTCGGATATTACGACCTGATTGTGGACTACCGTGGTATTCCTGAGATGCAAAGCTTTGGCTATCCGGTGGTACTGGATGTTACCCACTCGTTGCAACAACCCAACTCGGCCAGTGGCGTGACCGGTGGTAAACCACAACTTATCGAAACCATTGCCCGTGCAGGTGTTGCCGTTGGAGTGGATGGCCTTTTTATGGAAACACATCCCGACCCTAAAAACGCCAAATCGGATGGAGCTAACATGCTTCAGTTGGATTTGCTAGAAGGAGTATTGACCCGCCTGACAGCCATCCGTCAAACCATCAACAAATTCTGATGGTAAGGATAGGTTTGCTTTCTGATACCCACATGTGGTGGGATGATAAATACGAATACTATTTCAGGGAATGTGATGAAATCTGGCACGCAGGAGATATTGGCTCGGTAGAAGTGGCTGATCGGTTGGCTGCAATCAAGCCTTTGCGTGCGGTATATGGAAATATCGACGGGCAACAGATTCGCCGCATGTTTCCCAAAGACCAGCGATTCACGCTCGAAGGCGCTGATGTCTGGATTACCCACATCGGTGGTTATCCGGGTAAATATGCGCCCGAGGTTAAGCCGGAGATTTTCCAGAATCCACCGAAGCTTTTCGTCTGCGGTCATTCCCATATATTGAAGGTAAAGTTTGACCCGAAGCTGAATCTTCTCCATATCAACCCGGGCGCTGCGGGGAAATATGGTTTTCACGTACAGCGCACACTGGTCAGGTTTACCATTGATAATGGTGAATTTAAGGACCTTGAAGTTATAGAGCTTGGCCGGCAAGGATAGGCTCGCAAAACAAAATATTTTCTGTTGATAATGATAAAAAGAATTGCCGTTTCTCTACTAACGTTCCTATTTATTGGTTTAAACACCCATGCGGTTACTCCCGGATTATTGGCCAAAGCCATGAAAGACGGAAAATTGCAGCAATGGGTTGATTCCGTATTTTCATCAATGACGTTCGAAGAAAAAATCGGACAGCTGTTTATGATTACGGCTGATGTAACCCAATCCAAAGCTTATCAGGAAAGACTTGCCAGTCTGGTGAAGAATCAGAAGATTGGTGGCGTTCTTTTTTCCAAAGCTACCGTTGAGACGCAGGCAAAACTGACTAATTATCTTCAGTCGCAGGCCCGGATTCCGCTTTTAATCTCTCTGGATGGGGAATGGGGGCTTTCCATGCGTATCGAAGGAACTACCCGTTTCCCGAAGAATATTGCCCTTGGGGCAGGAGGTGACCTGCACTCTATTTATGAATACGGACGACTGGTAGGACAACAATGCAAGGCGATGGGCATTCATATCAACTTTGCGCCGGTGCTTGACATCAATAACAATCCCAATAACCCGGTAATTAATATCCGTTCATTTGGAGAAAACCGTCAGAAAGTGACTAATGCAGCATTGGCTTATGCCCGTGGGTTGGAGAGCGTTGGTGTTATTTCGGTTGGAAAGCATTTTCCCGGTCATGGGGATACATCTGTTGATTCTCACTTAGGATTGCCGACGCTACATTTGAGCCTTTCACGTCTTGATTCATTGGAACTTTATCCTTTTAAAAAGTATATCCAAAAAGGTTATGCCGGAATGATGGTCGGTCATTTGTATTTGCCTGCGATTGATCAAGACACTGTGCCCGCATCTTTGTCTCACAATGTGGTGACTGATTTACTAAAAGATGAATTGGATTTTGATGGTTTGGTTTTTTCCGATGCTTTGGTGATGAAAGCTATTGTGCAAAAAGGAGAAAGCCCATGTGTAAAAGCTTTACTTGCTGGGATTGATGTGCTCTTGAGTCCGTCCAATCCGGTTGAAGAATTTAATGCAGTAAAGAAAGCCGTGGAAAATGGAACTATCAAACAATCCATTATTGAGGAGAAATGCAAGAAAATTCTCGCTTATAAATATGTCGCCGGACTGAATGAATACAAACCGATTGACCTGTACCGGCTAACTCCAAGGCTGAATAGTCGTGAGGCGGATTTGGTAAACCGCAAACTGACGAAAAAGTCACTAACGTTATTGTCGAATAAAAAGCACATTATTCCGCTTCAGAATCTGGACCAAAATCGTATTGCGGTTGTGGCTTTAGGTGAAGAGAACACGACATTCCAGAATATGTCAAAGAATTATGCAGAGACTACTTTGTTTTCTATAACTGATGATACGAAACAGGAAAAGCTGGCGCAAATCATTGAAAATCTTAAACAGTTCGACATCATAATAGTTGGAGTTTATACAGACCGCTCCGATTATCCGGCCCGCCTTAAGCAAATCACCAACACTCTGGGACGGAATAATCAGATGATATTGACCTTCTTTACTTCTCCGTATAAACTGGAGCAATATGAAGAGTCGGTGGCGAAGGCGCGTGGAGTTTTGCTCGCTTATGAAAACACTGTTTTGGCAGGAAGTTACTCCATGCAGTTATTATTTGGTGGAGTAGAAGCAGAAGGAGTTTTGCCGGTAACTGCTGATAGCCTCTATGCTTATGGGGCTGGTCAAAAGACTGAAAAATGCCGTTTATCTTATGACCTGCCTGAAACAGTCGGTATGAATTCGCAGAAGCTTAACCTGATTGATACAGTAGTCTATGATGCGATTCGCAACCAGGCTACTCCCGGTTGCCAGGTTCTGGTTGCTAAAGATGGCGTAGTCGTATTCAATAAATCTTACGGCTATTTTGATTATGCCAATACCCATGAAGTAACGAGTTCTGACCTTTACGATTTGGCTTCAGTTACCAAAGCCGCTGCTACTGTTCCGGCAATGATGTTGCTTTATGACCAGGATAAATATGTATTGCGTGATAAATTGGGTAAATTTATTCCTGCTCTTAAAGGTTCGGATAAAGCAAACATAACTGTCCGGGATGCTCTTTTCCACCAATCAGGATTACCGGCTTATTTACCGTTCAGCCATATGCTGTTTGAACCGAAAAGCTATAAAGGCGAATTGATAAGCAAGCAAAAAACTACCCGCTATCCGATTCAGGTGGATGACGATGCTTTTGCTCCTGAGAATCTGAAATTCAAGACCGAACTTGTAACTGAAACACCGGGACCAAACTATACCGTACAGGTAGCAGACCATTTTTACCTTAATCCAGTGTTTCATGCAGAGATGATGCAGCGATTGTTGAAAACGAAACTAGGTTCCAAAGAAAAATATGTATATAGCGACTTGAACTTCATGCTGCTACGGATGATGGTTGAGAATGTTTCAGGGCAAAAGCTGGATACCTTCTTAACTAAGAATCTGTATTCAAAATTGGGCGCTTCATCATTAGGTTACTTGCCACTGACACGTTTTGATAAACTTAGAATTGCACCGACGGAGAATGACCAGTTTTTCCGTCACCAGTTAATCGTCGGTTATCCTCATGATGAAACTGCAGCTTTGGCCGGTGGAGTAGAGGGGAATGCCGGATTATTTTCAAATGCCAATGATTTGGCTAAACTTTGCCAGATGTGGTTGAATGAAGGTAGTTATGGTGGAGAACAACTTATCTCGGGTGAAACCTGCCGTATGTTTACCCAAATGAAAAGTTCAGATAGTCGTCGTGGTCTGGGCTTTGATAGGCCCAATCCGGTTAAACCGAGTAATGGCCCAACAGGTGATTCGGCGCCGCTTTCTACATATGGTCATACCGGATTTACCGGCACCTGTTTTTGGGTGGATCCGGAGAATAAACTGATTTATATTTTTCTTTCCAATCGGGTTTATCCGCATAGCTGGAATAAGAAGCTCAGTCAAATGGATACCCGGACGCTAATTCAGGAAGCCATTTATAAGGCGATGGTAAAATAAAAAAGAGTGACTTTGAATCGGTTGAGACAAAGTCACTCTTTTTCGTTATAGCGATTAATTGTTTTTATTCAAAGAAGAAAGAAAGAACAATCATATTGGACGTTACTTTTGATAAAGCATTGGTGTATTGCAGATTTGGAAGAGCATTCCCTTTATCATCAAATAGCTCTGGTCTATCTTTATCCAGTACATTATTCAATCCAATGCAGAGTTTCAACTCCGGATTCAGTTTAAAATACTCAAAGTATAAATCGCAACCTACCCCGATTTCCAGAAAGTAGTTCAGCTTCTTCAATCGAATCAAATCTTCCGGGTCTTTTTTACTGGCCAAATCGTAAGCAGCAGCTCCCCCAACCATTAAATACGGTCTGGAATTGTTTAATCTCAACGATGAGTATTTTAACTCCAGAGGAAGCATCAGATAATTGGATTTGATAGACTCTTTACCTAGTGTCACACCTGATTGATTATTGTAAACAAGATCTTTACTTCCAAAATGTAAAGAAGGAACTGCTCTCAGGTTGAAATATTGTGTTAGAGCCAAATCACCGACCAATCCGACTGTAAATCCCGGACTATAACTCGGTATTTCAGCATAAATCTTGTTCCCATTTTGATCTATTCCCGTATGTGAAAAATGAAGATCCTGAGAATTTAAACCGACCAGATATCCGAAGTGTAACCGTTTAAAGTCCACCATCGGTTGGTTCTGGTCCATAAAATTCTGGGCTGAAATCTCACCTAAGGCAGTCAGAAAAAGTCCTGTCAAAATATATTTGAGAAGCTTCATGAGTTCTTTTTCTATTTTAAACGCTGTTTCAATCTTTAAATTGCATGGTTGGTGAATTCTACCGATAAAGCAATCTGATTACAACCTGACCACAATACCGCTCTGGCGCAGATATTCTTTCAATTCGTGCATTGGAATTTCTCCGAAATGGAATACGCTGGCTGCCAGTGCCGCATCAGCCTTACCCAGTTCGAAAGCATCACGGAAATGCTCTCTTTTTCCCGCACCGCCTGATGCGATAATCGGAATGTGAAGCTCCTCAGCTAAACGGCGAAGTGCATCATTGGCATAACCTTCTTTCACCCCGTCGTGAGTCATGCTGGTGAAGAGAATTTCGCCGGCTCCGCGGCTTTCTGCCTCTTTGGCCCAGGTGAAAAGTTCGCGATCTGTAGGAACGCGCCCACCGTTGAGGTAACAACGCCAGGAGCCATCTGCTTCGAAGTTTGCATCAATCGCCACGACACAAACCTGAGTGCCGAAGTTTTTTGCAATTTCACCGATCAGGTCGGGATTTCGCAGTGCCGAAGAGTTTATAGATACTTTGTCAGCCCCCGCATTTAGCAGACGATCCACATCTTTCAGCTCATTGATTCCACCTCCCACGGTAAAAGGAATACTTACTTCTGCCGCTACGTTTTTTACGATATCGGTAAATGTTTTGCGACCTTCGTGCGAAGCTGTAATATCCAGGTAAACCAATTCGTCGGCTCCCTGGTCACTGTACATTTTTCCCAATTCAACCGGATCACCGGCATCACGGAAATTCACGAAGTTAACGCCTTTGACGGTTTTTCCATCTTTGACGTCGAGGCAAGGAATAATTCGTTTTGCTAACATAGGATGAAGACCCCACCCGACCTCCCCGAAGGGGAGGAGAATGAGGGTGCTATTATTAGATTATTATAGATTCAAAATAAGATAATGAGCAGAAATCCCCTCGTTCGGAGGGGTTCGGGGCGGTTTCCTAAACAAATCGTCTAAGATCTCTAAGATTGATTCTTCCCTCGTAAATGGCTTTTCCAAAGATTACCGAATGTACACCGGATTCGTCAAGTTTCTCGATATCTTCAATACCACTCACACCACCGCTGGCAATAACATACAATTCAGGAAAATCAGCCATTATTTGCTTGTACAGTTCTGTGGCAGGACCCTGTAACATCCCGTCTTTGCTGATGTCTGTACTGATTACTTTGTAAATACCTTTATCAACGTAGCTTTTCAGAAAGTCATTCAGTTGCAGGTCGGTTTCTTCTTTCCAGCCGCTCACAGCAATTTTATTGTCTTTGACATCGGCTCCGAGAATGATACGGTCACGACCAAATTTCTCCAACCAGGAACTGAAAACATCCGGATTCTTTACTGCGATGCTACCACCGGTCACCATTTTTGCACCAGAGTTGAATGCGATTTCTAGGTCTTCGTCAGTTTTCAATCCACCACCGAAATCGATGATAAGGTTCGTCCGATTGGCAATACGTTCAAGTACTTTATAATTGACAATATGCTGAGCTTTTGCGCCGTCAAGGTCAACCAGGTGAAGGCGTTTCAGTCCATTGTCAACGAACATTTTGGCAACCTCAAGCGGGTCTTCGTTGTAAACGGTTTTCTGGTTATAGTCACCTTGCGTCAGACGTACGCATTTTCCTTCGATAATATCTATTGCGGGAACGAGTTCGATCATTTGATTATAGGGAGATAAATTGTTTCAAAATGGCTTCACCTACTTTCCCACTTTTTTCAGGGTGGAACTGGCAAGCGTAGAAATTGTCTTTTTGCAAAGCTGCGCTAAATGGTTGGATATAATCCGTTGTGGCAGCCGTGAAATCATTTATCGGCACATAGAAACTGTGTACGAAATAGACGAATTCGTTTTCCAGCTCTTTGGGGAACATCTTGTCGTTTAGATTGTAGATGCTGTTCCATCCCATGTGGGGGATTTTATCTTCATGTTTTTGTGGAATGAATCGTTTTACATCCACATCGAAGACGTTCAGGCAGTTCACATCACCTTCTTCAGAATGACGACACAACAACTGCATCCCCAGACATATACCCATGACCGGTTGCTTGAGATTAACAATCAATTCGTCCAGACGATGCTGTTTAAGGTAATTCATCGTGGTTTCGGCTTCACCTACACCGGGGAAGATTACTTTGTCAGCCGACTGAAGTTCCTCTTTGTTGTCGGTAATCACAGCCTCTATGCCTAAGCGTTTCAATGCATAGTTTACAGAATAGATATTACCGGCATTATAGTTTAAAATTGCAACTTTCATTCTTGTAAGTTCTTGATGAATCGGAATATTCGACTCTCAGGATTAGTTAAATAAAACCGTTTTGTTTTTGTAGGTCAACACCTTGTGTTCGATATGTTTTTCCACTGCTCGGGAAAGAACGATTTTCTCCAAATCCTGTCCCTTGTGAATCAGGGTTTTCACCGTGTCTTTGTGAGAGATACGGGCAATATCCTGTTCGATAATCGGGCCGGCATCGAGGTCGCTGGTTACATAATGGCTGGTTGCACCAATTAGTTTTACTCCACGTTCGAACGCTGCATGATAAGGTTTTGCACCTACGAAAGCAGGCAGGAATGAGTGATGGATATTGATGATTCGGTTCGGGTATTGTTTGATAAAGTTCGGAGAAACCACCTGCATGTAACGCGCTAAAACGATGAAGTCAATCTTGTGCTTTTTCAATAGCTCAACCTCAAGCGCTTCTTGTTCGGCTTTTGTCTCTTTCGTGATTGGAAAACAATGGAATTCAATTCCGAAACGCTTGGCTACTGTCTGTAGATCCGGGTGATTGCTGATAATGACCGGGATAGCAACATTCCATTCGCCGGCAATGTAACGTGCCAGCAGGTCGTAGATACAGTGTGACATTTTGGAAACGAAAATGGCCATACGCGGCGTGTCATCACTGAAGTAGAGGCGGAAATCCATGTCATATTTCTGCCCGTAGAGTGTACCGAAGTATTCATTGATTTTATCACGGGGAATCACGAAGTTTTCCAGTTCCCATTCTACACGCATAAAAAATACCCCTTCAGTACGGTCCACGTGCTGGTCGAGGTAGATAATATTACCACCATTTGCGTTGATAAAGTCTGTTACCAACGCAATCAGACCCGGTTTATCGGGACAGTGAATCAGTAATATTGCGGTGGATTGATTTGCCTCAGTTGTTGCCATTTTTCCATTAAATTTTGAGATGCAAAGATAGCAATTTCCCTCATAAGGCAGGCCAATCCGTTACTGTTTAAGCGCTTTTATGACAGCATTTGAGTAAATGAAACTCTCTTCGGCGTTAAATTGAAAGCAAAACGTGTTTTTCCTGAATAGATAGGGATTCTCGGTCAGGAAATTGGGCAATCCAAAGGGTAGAATGTAGCGGTCTTCAATAAAAGAGTCACCTTTGCCGAAGAAGCAAATATTACTTTCTTTGTCAATGTCCGGTGCAATTTGTCGATACCAGGATACTTTGGTCAGATTATCGCCTTTTTTGATGTCTTTTACATAGGAGTCGACTGTTTCCGAACGGCCTGAAAGCACCAGGTAATTTTGAATAGTGTCGCAATAGATTATCGGGTCACCCAATGAAAAGATTTGTCCAAACATTCCGGTGTATAATTTTTCCGGAAATCCTTTTTGATTCAACGGTAGCTTAACCATTTTCTCGTTTGCCTTATCAATCTTAGCGTGGAGGGATTCCAGTCGTTCTGCAACATCTTTCAGATTATCCAGTTTGATTAAGAGAACTTTCTGATAAATTTTTTCAGGAACCAGCACGGGGTAGTAGGCAATGTTGATTTCTCCCTCAAAGTGATTCCCGAAAATGGAGTCAACGCTCATAAAATCTTTTCGAAAAAAGGTGGTGTCTTTCTCCTGGCTACCGTAGAAACGTTCCTGATTTTGTACAAAACGATCCCGGTCACTTAATCCGTAGTGAAGGCAAACGGGGCAATTTTTACTGATAATGTCGGGGTTTAATGCTTGTCCACCGTTTTGACCGATAAACAAGCAGAGGCGATTCTGCTTTTCATATAGAGGAGAGGTGTAGCAACTCATTGTTACTTTATCCTTGCTGAAAGAGAGCTCGGGTGCAATCCATTCGGTAAGGTTGAGCGTATCCACTTTGTCGGGTGTATTGCCGTAATGAAGCGGAATTCCATTTAGTCTGAGGAAGAACTTTAAAGACGAGGACTTCTCGCTGTCTTTGGCAATATCAATAAAATCAGGTTCTTCAAGTTTGCCTTTAGGAGTAGAAATTCGCATTATCGCTTCATCAATAAGACGGTTCTGGAAACTTCCGGCAAAGATTCCTTTGTAATAAAAGCAGTGAAAACTAACCCCTGTTGTGACGTAATAGTGGGTAATCTCAATTCCTGCATTTTTTTCAATCATTGGTGCAAATGATGACTTGAAGTGTTGGTCCAGCATATCGGCAATCCTCTCCTTATCTCCGGCAGCCATTTTAAAAAGCAGAAGTTCTCCATGCTCATTTTCCCAAGTGTGAAAAGAGATAATCATCTGATGCAGGCTGTTTTCGGTGCCCGACCAGTTTCCTTTAGAGAAATAGGGTTGAAGGTTAGTGAGTGTCTTGATGATTGAGGGGTTACTTTTATTCTTGAGATATGCCTGGATGAGGTAGTTTTGCTTGATGCTGTCGAGGTCTTTCAGGTTGTCGATGGCTATAAATGCATCGCAATTTTCGGGGATAATACGCATCAGGTCGGTGCGGGCAGCAGAATGTTCGTCTGCGAATTTTTGATATACAAAAAAAGCGCCGGCAGCAACAACTGCGATAATTGCCACAGTCAGGCTGATTTTGATAATATGAAATTTGCTCATAACGCAAGTCTGTTTATAAAGAGAGCCTAGGGGCAGCTCTGCTTTTGTGGTTTTGGCAATCTTATTTTCTCAACGGTAAAACATCGGTTTGGAGGCCTTTGTTTGGATATTTAACACCCCAAATTTAGTTAAATAATTGATACGGTGAAATGCTTTAGTGAAAATGTATATACAAAAATGACGATGAGACAAACCGCAACCAGGTTTTTGTCTGCATCGTCATAAAGTCGGTTTTCTAAGTGTGTGTTATTCAGGAGTTAAAAGCCTATGGCCGGTTTTGAACGCTGCTTTTCTTTTAGCTGTTTGATGACCTCTTCAAATTTTTCACGGCTGATGACTTCGTTGTCAAGGAGGGTTTCCAGCGCTTCTTTTTGTGCGCTGTACTCCATTTTCGGATCGTCAGGCCGGATTTCGATGTCGATGATGCGTTGTGTCATTCTTTCATGAAGGGTCTGGATAAATTTATCCACTTCCTGCTTGTTCGGTGAGTCAGCTAAGATAGAAAAACTCTCTTTCCCTCCTTTGATTACAATTTGAGGCTTTCTGTCCACATAGACAATTAGTAAAAATATTATGAATATGATAAGCGAACTGGCTACCACAATCCAGGAGGAGGGTGTCGTAAAGGTCAGATTTTTCCAGATGAGTGAACCGATGACTAAGCCTGTGAAAATTATAACCGCTAGGACAACTCCAAGAGATTTCTTTCGAACATAGGCAGTTTCGAATCCTAAATCCTCATACTTTAAGGTTAGTTCAATATCTTCCATGGGAGATTCCATTCGAATGTTAATCTCCTTGTCTGAAAGGGTGAATTCCCTATAGTCCCAAAGCCGTCGTTGTTCTAATTTCATGACCTGTGTGCTTTATTATAAAACGGCTATTTAAGGGCTTTTGTTTGATTTGCTAATTGATGAAAGCTGGTGTCGTTTTTTATTTGATTGGAATTTTGCTTCCCAGAAATTTTGGCTTATAGCCAAATATTAAATCAATGAAAACTTTATTCCGGGCGAATAATTCCCGCAATTTAGTTTTGAATCCTTTGAAAGCGGTAACTTCTTGTGCGTTATAACCGAATGCTTCAATTCCATTCTTTCGGGCGATGAAAACAGCACGCTCATTATGGAATTTCTGAGATATGATAATAAAAGTATTTTGGCCGAATATTTCTTTCGCTCTTATCACAGAGTCAAATGTGCGGAATCCGGCATAATCGAGGTGTATCACACTGTCGGGAACTCCTCTTTTAATCAGTTCCATTTTCATATCCATCGGTTCGTTGTAATCTTGCTTGCTATTATCCCCACTGACAATAATGTGTTTGATTTTTCCTGCGTGGTATAATTGCAATGTAGCTTCAATTCTCTTATAAAAGAAATCATTTGGACTACCATTTTTCAATGTCCGGCTTGTGCCAAGCAGAAGTCCACATTTGGTTGGATTAAGTTTGTTGATATTATCAGATATGTAAGGGCTACTATACCTGATTACCGACTTATTAGCCAAAATTGAGAATATCAGAATTATGGTTGTGATTGATGTAACAGTAATTTTGATTTTTCCTGAACGTGTCATATTTTACTTCGATTATCGATTTCCACAAACATAGATAATAATTTTGATTGTTGAAAAAACGGGAAGCCGAAGCCGACTTCCCGTTTCCAAATATTGTGATATGGTTACTTCCAGACTACCAC
The DNA here is from genome assembly GCF_022808675.1 of Parabacteroides sp. FAFU027. Lineage (NCBI taxonomy): Bacteria > Pseudomonadati > Bacteroidota > Bacteroidia > Bacteroidales > Tannerellaceae > Parabacteroides > Parabacteroides sp. FAFU027. Next base: position 30,553 of record NZ_JAKZKV010000015.1, on the reverse strand, counting down.
TCCTGCCGGAGTTAACTCCTTCGTGCCGAAGATGATTTTAGCATCTTGTGGAATGTTTATCGTTACGTTGCTTGATGAGTAGTTGACTGCAATCCAGAATCCGTCACGCCAGTTGACCATTACGCCTTCAGGCTGTTCATTGGTGCTGATTCCTGCTAATTCATATACTTTTTTCAGCACGTCTTTCTCCAGCTTACCATCGTCGGTGTCAGTTCCGATATAGGTTACGGTTCCCTTGCCCAGCTTGCGGTGGATGACAGATGCTTTTCCGGCATAGAACTGGTCAGCATAAGTTGCCCAGGTTTCGGTGCCTTGCATCGGCTCAAGCATATCAGCCCAGTTGTTCCAGAAGTATGTGTTGCCATTGAATGATACTTTCGCCTTAATATCATTATCAAGCATATCGTTCATGGCGATTTTGGCTCCAATCAAATCAACTATTGCATTGGCCCACTGTGCTTCACGGAAATGTCCGTTACGGTCTTTCAGCCCGGTGCGAACCGTCAGCACCAGATTTCCTCCGTTTTCCACGTATTTCTTCCATTTAGCTACCAATGCTTCATCCACCATTTGGTAAGCCGGAGCAATGACTACCGGGTACGAGCTCAAATCGCGGTCTTCGCCTACGATGTCCACCGGCGCGGAAAGCAGTTTCACTGCGTTGTAGCATTTGGTAACGTGTGTGATTTGGTTCCATTGGTATGTCTGCGGTTGAACGGTAGTTTCCCACACATTATCCACATTATACAGAAGAGCAGTTTTGCGGGCCGCATACTCCTTCGGCATTTGAGTGTTGGGTTTGTACAATTTGCGCAGCTCGCGGATTTCTTTCATGAACTGGTTGTATTGCTGGCCACCGTTAAGTTCGGTTACGCCATCAGTGCCAACCATTCCGTAGTGGAACTGCTCTCCGCCAAACAGCGGCTGACGGAAGCGGTAAGAACAGATAAAGTCAAGACCACCGGCAAAAGCGTTCCACAACCAGGCGTGAACGGCTCCCGGATAGGGTTGTGGGTTGTAGCTTCCCCAGTTTACCTGACCGGGTTGAAGTTCCATAACGCCGGTCACTCCTTTGAGCGGACGGAAGAAGTCATTGGCATAAGAGATTCTCCACGGGTCACCCAGTCGGAAACCCTGGTCGCCTACGCCTTTGGTATAACCTGCCACAGGATACATGGTGTAAGAGATGAAGTCCAGGTCTTTATTGCGCCACGGATCCACATCAGTGTGGCCGTGCATGAAGTTGCTGGTCACAAACTGTTCTTTAGAGACATTGGCCTTGATAACGTTGCATTGCATGGAAACAAAGCTTGCGCATTCATCTGCACTGAAACGTTTGAAATCCACCACCGAGATAGGGCTGGCGATACCGGAATAAAGGCGTTTTTCATTCGGGATTTCAATCTGGCTGAAGTCAGAGTAGATAGCTGACCAGAAAGCCGTTCCCCAGGCCTTATTCAGGTTGTCGATAGTTTTGTATTTTTTCTGGAGCCAGATACGGAAGTTGGCCTGTGCAGCCGGGCTGTAGTCGTAGGTGCCATAGTGTGAAGGCTCGTTGTCGATTTGCCATCCCCAGATGCGTTTGTCATTGGCGAAGTGTTTGGCCATCGCTTCAACCATTTTGGAGGTCAGTTCACGGTATTTGGCACTTGACCAGGAGTAGTGTTCGCGGGTGCCGTGCTGGCCGGTTTGTCCGGTCTGCATTTCTACCAGAATCTCGGGGTATTTACGGGTAAGCCATACCGGAGGAGTAGCCGATGGAGTACACATGATGACCTTGAGGTTGTGTTTAGCCGCCAGTTCCACGGCTTTATCCAGCCATTTGAAGTCGTACTGGCCTTCGGTCGGCTCCATCTGTCCCCAGGCAAATTCGGCCATGTGGGTAAATTCGAAGCCCATGTCGGACATTTTCTTGAAATCGCGGTCCCATTGTGCCGGGTCCCATGCTTCGGGATAGTAGTAAACGCCGGTTTCTACCATTTTTTCGGGTTTGAAGAACTGCTTCTGTGCCTGCGATGCCAAGCCGCAGGTCAGTGCCAATCCCATCAGGAGTGTTTTTTTCATAGTGGTAATTAATGATTGTAGTGTGTGAGATTTAAAAGGAAAGCAAATGTAAGAAAATTTGAACGATTGTTCCTACATGATTTTGTGCGATTTCTTTTGTTTGCTTAAAAGATAGTCAGAGTACTTCACGGAAAAAAGCCGTAAATTAGCGCCCTGCATATTTCTGACAATACAAAAAATAAAACCATACGATGTTCTCCTTATTCAAAAAAGACTTATTCAGCCTGATTGGTTCCACGGTTGGGGCCGTAGTGATTGGGCTTTACCTGGTGGCGTTAGCTTTGTTTTTATGGGTCATTCCCGGTGAATATAATCTGGCAGACGGCGGGCTGGCGGTGACAGAGAATCTCTTTCAGCTTTCGTCCCAGCTGTTGCTAATACTGATTCCGGCGCTCACGATGCGCGTTTTTGCCGAGGAGAAACGGCAGGGCACGTGGGATATGCTGCGTGTGCGTCCCATCAGCAGCGGGCGGATTGTGACCGCTAAGTTTCTGGCCGTGTTTGCAACGGTTTCGCTGGGTATTCTGCTGTCGGTGGTACATCCGGTGCTGCTTTCCAGCTTTAGCACTCCGGTCGGGAATATCGACTGGGGCGTGGTGATGGGTTCGTATGGTGGATTGCTGTTGCTGGCGGCTGCTTGTACGGCTGTGGGGATTTTCGCCTCATCGGTTTCGGCCAATCAGGTGGTGGCGTTTATTATTGCTTTGCTGATAAACGGATTTCTCTATTACGGATTTGAATTGTTGAGCGGCATCCCCGGACTCTCATTCTTCCAGTCGTGGTCGGATGTGTTGAGCCTGACCGCCCGTTATAAATCCTTGCAACGCGGTGTCATCGATACCCGCGACCTCTTTTATTTTATCTCTCTATTTTTCATTTTCACCAAACTGACCTCTTTTTATCTGGATAAATACAAGGCAAGTAAACCGTTATTTATCCAGGTAGGCGTGTGGGCGATATTGCTTGTGATTTCGGGGAATGTGTTTTTGCGTTTTGACCTGACGGCGGAGAAACGCTATTCGTTGTCCAATTATACCAAATCATTATTAGGCGGAATGACAGCGCCGGTTCAGGTGAATATTTACCTGGATGGCGAACTCAACGCTGCATTTACCCGACTGAAAAACGGGACAGGTGAACTGATTGACGAGTGCAACAACTACTCGGGAGCTCCCATTTATTACCAATACCTCAATCCATCGGCTACCTCCGAAGCCCAGCGCGATAAGATTTACTCGAAACTGATTGCCCGGGGCATGAAACCCATTTCGGTCAATGAGGCAGACCGCCAGGGTAAGGTGACGCAAAAGCTGGTCTTCCCTTGGGCGGAGATGATTTGCGGAAAAGATACCATGCGTGTGCCGTTGCTCAAAACGCTTCCCGGCAAATCGGCCCACGAAAACCTGAATGCCTCGCTCGAGTCTTTGGAGCTTAACTTCACCGAAGCCCTGCAATGGCTCACCCGCAAAGCCCCGCCGCGCATTGCTTTCCTCGAAGGTCACGGCGAACTGCCCGATGCCTACGTGTCGGATGCCTTGAACAAACTGGGAAGCAGTTACCGCATTGACCGCGGCATGATTGGTCTTGACCCGCAGATTCTTTCTCCGTATAAAGTGTTGGTTATTGCCGAACCGCAAAAGCGTTTCACCGAAGCGGACAAATACGTGCTTGACCAGTACGTGATGCACGGCGGCCGAATTTTCTGGTTGGTGGATGGCGCTTATTTGCCGCAGGAACTTCTGGCTGAAAAAGGGGAGACGACTGCCGCCGCACTTGACCTGAACCTGACCGACTATTTCTTCAATTACGGCGTGCGCATCAATCCGAATCTTTTGCAGGATGCCCAATGCATCTCCATTCCGCTGAAATCACCGAATGGCGCTGAAGATGTTTTCCCGGCACCGTGGTATTTTTCGCCGACCTTGCAGGTGAATCCTTCGCACCTGATTACCCACAATATTTCTATGGTGAAGGCTGATTTTGCTTCGTCGCTGGACTTGGTAGGGGATAATTCAACTGTAAAAAAAGAGGTGTTGTTGGCTACGTCATCGCGTACACACATACTGAGTGTGCCGGCATCCGTTTCTTATCAATCAGTCTATCAGAAATTGCCGCAGGGATATTTCAATGCGGCGAGTGTACCGGTTGCTGTCTTGCTGGAAGGAAAATTTACCTCGCTCTTCAATAACCGTTTTGTACCGGATAGCGTGCAGGGTCAGCGCCTGAATGAAAGTCAGGGCGGGAAAATGATTGTCGTTTCCACGGGAAGCATTATCCGCAATGAGATTCGCCAGGCACAGAACGGACAGCCTACACCTGTTCCCCTCGGCTATGTTCCGTTTATGGATATGCAGTTTGGCAATGCCGATTTCATAGTCAATGCGGTAGAATATTTGGCGGGTGACCAGGGTAAAATCGCCTTGCGTTCGCGCCAGTTTGTGTTGCGATTGCTCGACCAGGCCAAAGTGAATGAGAAGCTGACCCTTATTCAGGTGACGGCTGTGACTGTACCGGTCGTATTGCTTTGCCTGATGGTGATTGGGGTATTTATTTATAGGAAAAGAAGATATAGTGCCTGAAGAGACAAGAATATATCGTTGAAAATGAATCTGTAATTTAATAGGCCAATTTTCAACCGTCAATTTGCAAGCTATAAATTTATAGGCAGGATTTCAACCGTCGAAATCTTGCCTATAATTTTATAGGACGGTTTTAATTCGTATATTTTAACGCTATAAATTTATAGGGTTAAAATATGCAACAGATTTTCATCCTATATTTTTATAGACAGGTTTTCATTCGTCAAAAATGAGCCTATAAATTTATAGGATGGTTTTAAACGGTCAATTTCCTTCCCATATTTTTATAGGTAAATATTCAACGGTTTATTTTAATGCTGGCTGAAACCAGAGTGAAAATAAACGGTTGAAAACCTGTCCGGAAAAATCCGGAGCGTCAAAAAACTGTTTTATTTGATGTCTGGAGAATTTTTTGAGTAAATAAACGCTTGGGTTGAATGTAGGCTTCAACCAGAATGAAATTCAACGGCAGAGAATCTTATCTGTGTAAACTTTTCCAAAGTTCTAAACTTTGGAAAAGTTACAGTCCCAATAAAAAAAAACAGCGACTCACCGTAGCGAGCCGCCGTTCAAGGGTTGAAGGGTTAAAAACAATTTATGACGGGTTATGAGTCCCGGTTTATCATCCTACCCAGGCAGCCAGGTCAGCTTCCGGAGTTGAGATGGTGCCGATTCCGAAGTTTTCTACCAATACTTTTGCTACGTTTGGAGAAAGGAATGCAGGCAATGTTGGTCCGAGGTTGATGTTTTTCACACCTAAGTAAAGCAGAGCCAGCAATACGATTACCGCTTTTTGCTCGTACCATGCGATGTTGTACACGATTGGCAATTCGTTGATATCTTCCAGTTCGAATACCTCTTTCAGTTTCAATGCAATCAGAGCCAATGAGTAGCTGTCGTTGCACTGACCAGCGTCAAGTACGCGGGGAATACCACCGATGTCACCGAGAGGCAATTTGTTGTAACGGTATTTCGCGCAACCTGCAGTCAGGATTACAGAATCTTGTGGCAGACCTTGTGCAAATTCAGAATAGTAATCGCGGCTGTTCATGCGTCCGTCGCAACCTGCCATCACCACAAATTTGCGGATAGCGCCTGTTTTTACAGCGTCAACAACTTTATCAGCCAAAGCAAATACCTGTTCGTGAGCGAAACCACCTACGATAGTACCTGATTCGATTTCGGTAGGAGAAGCACAACGTTTTGCGTGTTCGATGATTTCAGAGAAATCTTTGGTTTTGCCATCTTCACGGGCAGGAATCACTTTCCAGCCCGGGAAGCCTGTAGAACCGGTTGTGTAAATACGGTCTTTGTAACCGGCTTTATCCAGTGGCGGAACGATACAGTTGGTGGTGAAGAGTACAGGGCCGTTGAAGCTTTCGAATTCTTCGCGTTGTTTCCACCATGCGTTACCGTAGTTTCCTACGAAGTGGCTGTATTTCTTGAATGCAGGATAGTAGTGAGCCGGAAGCATTTCGCTGTGAGTATATACGTCCACACCGGTTCCTTCAGTCTGAGCCAACAGCTCTTCGATATCTTTCAGGTCGTGACCGCTGATGAGGATACCCGGTTTGTTGCTTACGCCGATGTTTACAGAAGTGATTTCAGGATTACCGTAGCGGGTAGTGTTGGCTGTGTCGAGCAAGCCCATAGTGTCCACACCGTATTTGCCGGTTTCGAGAGTCAGGGCAACCAATTCGTCAGCAGAGATGTCTGTGCGGGTGGTTTGAGCCAAAGCGTGCTGGATGAAAGTGCTGATTTCGTCTTTTACGAAGCCCAGGTTGTAAGCGTGCTCTGCATAAGCAGCCATACCTTTCAAACCATAGATTACCAGTTCCTTCAACGAACGCACGTCTTCATTTTTCTCTTTCAAAACGCCGACCAATTTAGCTACTGTTTCGTAGTTTTCAGGTGTACCCGCCCATTTTACTTCATCAATTTGCGGAACCGCGATTCCGGCTGCTTCTGCTATTTTCAGCAATTCAGCTTTCAACGCTACGGCTTTGGTTACGCGGGCAGAGATGCTTTCCACGTCGAAGTTAGCGTTGGTGATGGTGCAGAATAGTGCGTCGAGGATGAAGTGATCTACTTCAGGTTTGTTAGCGCCTTGTGTGCGCAGTTGTTCGTTTACGACAGAGATTCCTTTGCTCACATAGATAAGCAAGTCCATGATGTTGGCGGTTTTGTCGTCTTTACCACACACTCCTTTTATTGTACAGCCGGTGCCTTTAGCGGCTTCCTGACACTGAAAACAAAACATATTTTCCATTATTCGATTGATTTGAGACCCAACCCCGTCCCTCCCCAAAGGGGAGGGGGTAAGGGCTTCGGCCAATTTGATTTATAATTTATTTGATTTTGTTTTTTTGTTCCCCTCCTTTGGAGGGGTTAGGGGAGGTCTTTACACCCATTCCTCCTTGATGATATTTCCCTGCAACCCTACAACGATCAGTTTCACCGGGATTTTGCGGGAGGCTTGTGCTGTTGCCATCTGTGCAATCTGAAGCAATCCGCCGCAGCAAGGCACTTCCATGATCATAACTGTAAGGGTATTGATTTTAGCATCGTTAATCATCGCGACTAGTTTGTCGATGTACACCTCTTTGTTGGTGTCGAGTTTCGGACAAGCAATCGCCAGTCGTTTGCCTTTGAGGTGTGTGCTATGAAAATCACCTACCGAGAAAGCAGTACAGTCAGCAGCTAGCAGCAGATCCGCATTGGTCAGATAAGGCGCCATCGGGCTGAGCAAGTGTAGCTGAACCGGCCATTGCTGAAGCTCTGATTGGGAGGCGTATTGCACACCTGCCGGTTTGATGTCTGGTTTGGCAAAGAATTTTGCCTGGCTACCGGGGCAACCGCCACCGTGATGACCGGCATGTTCGTGATGTCCTGCAAATACAGGTTTGGGTTTATCCATAAGTGAGTCAATTGAAATCGGTAGATTATTCTTTTTGATGTAATCGATTCCCTGTTGCAGGAATTCGTGTTGGTCGTGGTCTTTCAGGTGTTTGAGGTGAGCCAGGACTACCTTTTCTCCTTTCGAAGAAATGCGTTCCATTACGGCGATTTCATCGTAAGCTTCTGCCTCGCGCTCTTCAAGTTCGATAGCGCCTACCGGGCAATCACCGATGCAGGCTCCCAGTCCGTCGCAGTAGAGTTCACTAATCATCACCGCTTTTCCGTTGATGAGTTGCAGTGCTCCTTCGTGGCATCCGCTCACGCACTGGCCGCAACCGTTGCAAAGTTCCTCGTCTATTTTTATAATGGTACGTTTCATATTGTTTGAGTTGTTGTTTCGTTGTTTTGATATTGCAAAGGTATCGCGGCGTTCAATCTTAATTTGTAACCCATGTTACAACCGTCATTTTTTTTCTGAAAAATTTTTCTGAGCGAACATTTTCTGCGAACCTCTGTTCCTTTTGATAGCACAAAGGTAGGGGAGCACAACGGGCAAATTTGTAACGCATGTTACAACCACCGAATTTTTTCTACTTTTGTTTTTACTATACAGATGACAAGGATGCTTGCAACTCAGATTTTTACCGATAAGAAAGAAATCCGTATCATTTGTGCGAATAATAAAGATTATAATACCGTAGTAAAAACTCCCCTCCTTTGGAGGGGCAGGGAGGTGTCAATCACATGTTTGAAACGATTATCCGTAATCCCTTGTTCAGGGGATTGAAAATAGAAGAGACGGAAGAGCTGTTTGAAAAGGGGCTCTACCAGATTAAGAAGTTCAAGACGAAAGATATTGTCGCCCTGCAGGGCGAACCGTGCAACAATCTGATGATTATTCTTGACGGTACTGTGCAGGGGCAAATGGTCGATTCGTCAGGTCGGTTGATTGTGATTGAAGAGATTTCAGCGCCATTTGCCATTGCCACGGCGTTTATTTTTGCCGAGAAGAATGAATTACCGGTTTCGGTGGTGGCGTTGAAGGATTGTGAGATTCTCTTTGTACGCCGGGAAGTATTTACCGATATGTTGCAGAAAAACAAGACAGTGCTGCTCAATTACCTCACCGTAATCTCCAACCGCAGCAAGTTCCTTTCGGATAAGATTCACTTCCTGACCTTCCGTACTATCAAGAGTAAGATTGCCGATTTCCTCCTCAAGCGCTCCATAGAGGCAGGCTCCCAAACCATCATCCTCGAAGAGACGCAGCAGGAGTTGGCAGATATCTTTGGTGTGGCGCGTCCTTCTTTGGCCCGAACCTTTAAGGAGATGGAAGATGAGGGGTTGATTGCCATCGAGCGGAAGAAGATGACGCTGCTGGATGTGAGTCGGTTGAAGAAGGTGGCGATGTAGATAATTAAGAAAGCCGTTTAATCAGTCTTTAAGTGCTGGTTAAACGGCTTTTTAATGGTGATGCAGTTTTAGACTTTTATAAGACCGTCCAATAATCTATACCGATTTATTGAATGATATTTAGTTCAAAAGAGAGACGAAAATACGTTCGGTTTGCTCTAATTTCTTATTTGTTTTCGAAATATCTTCCTTTACTTCTATCGTAATTTGCTTAATCCAATTGTTATTTGGATTGTTTGTTAAACTATAAGTGAAGTGTTTAAGTCCACCATTGTATCTGAATTTGATGCCACCTTTTTCGTTATAATAGATCTGCTTATAGTCAATAAGATTGCTGTTTTGGTATTTGTATTTTTTGACTATATATTATTTGGGGTTTAGAACAGTTGAAGACTTTTCTTCCTCGATATTATTGTTAATATCGTATTTATATATTATTGAACCTCGGATCATACTTACTTCCTCAGTTTTCATTGTTATTTTTCCTTTTATATCATATTGATATATTGTTTTCTTTTCTTCGCGGCCGCTTGAATTATATTCTGTTTTTGATGTGACTTGTTTAAACTTGTTTGTTTTGTATTTGGCTATAGGATAGTTTTGTTGTAAATCAAACTCTTCAATTAGAGCGTTATTTGAATCATATTTATATTGAATATCCATTGACTTAGAGATAATTGGTATTATTCTGTCTTCACCTTCGATATCATAGCTAATCTTATATTTTGTAGCATGTGAGATTTGACCATGATTATTATATTCAAAAATAGTCGAATCCCTAATTAATTTACTTAGAACATATTCGCCAAATTTCTCATTGAAGTTGAAGGTCTTATATATGACACTATTAGCCTTTTCTCCTTCGGGAAGTTGTTCTATTCCTGTTATTATTTTCAGATTATTCTTCTGTGTTTTGGCTATTATTTGTGCGTTGATATGACTACACGCAAAATATACAAAGCATAGAAGTAAAACGGCTTTTTTCATTTGAATTATTTTTTTTGATTAGGATCTAGTTATTTGATTGGAATAAATTACAACAGTGTTCCTTAAATTGCTTTGTTCCTCCATGAGATGGATGTCTTATGTATTGAGTTTCAATATCTAATTGAAGATTTTTTATCCCATATTCAGCTCTTTTACCTACTGCACCAATTTTAGTGATATTGAATAAAGCAATAAATTCTATCAAGATTCTTTGTCCTAACTTAATTTCATTGGCATTGGGACATCTGTTTGAATTACTATTAGAAAGCACAAACGGATGGAAGGGAAAAATATTCCACATAATAGGGTATTTTTTGTAGCTTGATAACTCGTTCCAAACTATAGATGCAGATGCTTCGTTTTGTAATCTATTTTCTGGATTAATGGTTTTATATCCATTTTGCTTACCAAGTATCTTTCCATGAGTTTTTGATAATAAAATATCTTCACTAGTGAAAGGGATTCCAGTTAATTTACATCCCTTATATCCTGGAGCTTCCCCTACAAGTAAAATCGATGGTGATATTTCTTGCATTAGTGTAAGATAAATACTTAGGTTATGTCTTCTAATTTGACTTTCGACGGTGTTTCCACTGTATAAGTTTTCAGCATTTTCGCTTGTTCTGATTAAACTGAGATATTCGATGAAGTTCTGTATTTTATCCATGTTCGTATTATGATTTAATATTTAGAGGCCCCACCCACCGGCAGAGCCTCTTGAAATTCCTACTTACTCACAGTAATTCCAAACTCCTTCCACTGCTCTTGCGGGATGTCCATCTTCACCAACTTGGAAGCTTCGGAGGTAGCCGCTTTCACTTTCTCAAGTCGTGCTTCCAGTTCGGATGTCTTCAACTTGAGCTCAGCTTTGAGCCTTTCCTGCTCATTGTTGAGGGCGATTGTCGCTTTGTGATCTGTTTCGTACTGGCTGATAAATGCTTCGTCGATTCCCCGACGACTCAGTTTACCGGCATTGTTTTTCAATCCGGACAGCATCAATTCGTTTTTGCTGACCTGTTCTGCATAACCTTGTTTTGGCATTGTGCGTAGATTTAGTTAGACAAATAATTTATGATCTCTATGTTTATCCGGGGGGACGGTTTCCCCCATCGGTAACTTCTGATTTTCCTCCTTGGGGAGCCTTTTCCCGTGTTGGGGGATTGTTTCCCCCAGCAGTAAAATTCAATCCCCTTGATGGGGGATTAAATTTCCCTGCTTGGGGATTCATTTCCCTTGAAGTAAAATTGAATTTTCTTACAGGGGGATTCATTCCCCTTGATGAAAACTTTAATCCCCTTGAGGAATTATTGAAAATATATCAATGTATTTTGGGGTTATTTGCGAATGTATGAAATATATCTTAATGTTTAGTGTCTCTGGAGGGTTTATTTTGAATTAAACTTTGTAGTTGTCTGAGTGACCATTATAATTCCGATTTTCTGCCAACAATCGCCCTGTCTGTCATACTTATCGGAAATTTTGTCACACTTTGTCTGACTTTGCGGGCGAAAGTTTTTTGGCACGATATTCGCTAAAACTATTGGCGTGTGCCTGATGCGCACTCATCAATTTTCAATTAACAACTTAAATAATAACACAATTATGAGCATTAAACCATTAGCAGACAGAGTGCTGGTTAAGCCAGCTGCTGCCGAGGAGAAAACTATCGGTGGAATCATCATTCCTGATTCAGCAAAAGAAAAACCTTTGAAAGGCGAAGTGATCGCTGTAGGTCAGGGTACTAAAGATGAAGAAATGATCCTGAAAGCCGGTGATCAGGTTCTTTATGGCAAATATGCCGGAACTGAGATCGAACTGGATGGCGACAAGTTCTTAATCATGCGTCAGTCTGACGTTTTGGCTATTATTTAAGACAATAGCAAAGACTGTTTTCTTTAAATGGTAAATTGTAAATAGTAAAATTGTAAATTCCAGAATCATGGCAAAAGAAATCTTATTCAATATCGAAGCCCGCGATCAACTGAAAAAAGGTGTTGACGAATTGGCAAACGCAGTGAAAGTAACTCTTGGTCCTAAAGGCCGTAACGTAATCATCGAGAAAAAATTCGGTGCTCCTCACATCACCAAAGACGGTGTAACTGTGGCTAAAGAAGTAGAACTGGCTGATCCTTTCCAAAACATGGGTGCTCAGTTGGTGAAAGAAGTTGCTTCTAAAACCGGTGACGATGCAGGTGACGGTACTACTACTGCTACTGTATTGGCTCAGTCAATCATCGCTGTAGGTTTGAAAAACGTGACTGCCGGAGCAAATCCGATGGATTTGAAACGCGGTATTGACAAAGCGGTTTCTAAAGTAGTAGAAAGCATCAAAGCTCAATCAAAAGTGGTTGGTGACAACTACGATCAAATCGAGCAGGTTGCTGCTATCTCTGCAAACAACGACGCTGTAATCGGTAAACTGATTGCTGATGCTATGCGTAAAGTTTCTAAAGACGGTGTAATCACTATCGAAGAGGCTAAAGGTATGGAAACTACTATCGAAGTGGTAGAAGGTATGCAGTTTGACCGCGGATACATTTCTCCATACTTCGTGACCAACACTGAGAAAATGGAAGTAGAGATGGAAAATCCTTTCATCCTGATCTACGATAAAAAAGTTTCTAACCTGAAAGAACTTCTTCCAGTACTTGAGCCAGCTGTACAAAGTGGTAAACCATTGTTGATCATCGCTGAAGATGTGGATAGCGAAGCGTTGGCTACTTTGGTAGTTAACCGTCTGCGTGGTTCATTGAAAATCTGTGCAGTAAAAGCTCCGGGCTTCGGTGACCGTCGTAAAGAGATGTTGGAAGATATCGCGGTATTGACCGGTGGTATCGTTATCTCTGAAGAAAAAGGATTGAAACTGGAAGGTGCAACTCTTGATATGTTGGGTACTGCTGAGAAAATCACTATCAGCAAAGACAACACTGTAATCGTAAATGGTTCAGGTCACGCTGATAACATTGCTAAACGTGTGGCTCAGATCAAAACTCAGATCGAAAACACAACTTCTGATTACGACCGCGAAAAACTGCAAGAGCGTCTGGCTAAACTGGCTGGTGGTGTTGCTGTACTTTACGTAGGCGCTGCTTCTGAAGTAGAGATGAAAGAGAAAAAAGACCGCGTTGACGACGCTCTTCACGCTACCCGTGCTGCCATCGAAGAAGGTGTGGTTCCTGGTGGTGGTGTGGCTTACATTCGAGCTATCGAATCTCTTGAAGGTGTGAAAGGTGATAACGAAGACGAAACTACAGGTGTCGAAATCGTTAAACGTTCAATTGAAGAGCCTCTTCGTCAGATCGTTTTCAACGCTGGTGTAGAAGGTGCTGTAGTTGTTCAGAAAGTGAAAGAAGGTGCTGCTGACTTCGGTTACAACGCTCGTACAGGTGTTTACGAAAACCTTTTCGCAGCCGGTGTAATTGACCCTGCTAAAGTAACCCGTGTTGCTTTGGAAAATGCAGCTTCTATCGCTGGTATGTTCCTGACTACTGAAAGCGTTATCGCTGAGAAGAAAGAAGAAGGCGCTGCAATGCCTCCAATGGCTCCCGGTATGGGCGGCATGGGCGGCATGATGTAATCTGACACGCTTCTGTCGAATATATAAAACTAAACCTCCAGGGTCTTCATGACCCTGGAGGTTTTTTGTTAGATTTTACTTGTACTGATGATTATTTGAAATTTCTCCGCATTGACTTTAACAGGCTTTGTGCCGGCATGTCCGGTACAATGATACGTCTGATGCATTGCAAAGGCAGGAGAGTGTCGCGTTTGGTAGAAAGAGAAAAGGAGAGTTTCATGTATTTGCTCATTTTTTCAGCGCTTTCGTGGTTATATACACCATTCGGATAAGCAATGTACTCCACAGGTTTGCCTGTAATCTTTTCCAGTTTTTCTTTAGGTTGGGCAATCTCTTTTTGCCAGTCCTCTTCGGTTTTGTATTTAGTCACCATCGTATGGTCCCAGGTGTGGAGGCCTACGGTATGACCCGCTTTTGCCAATTGGGCAATCTGCTCTTTGGTCATGTAGTTTTCCTTATCGTAGGTGATGGTCATGATAAAGAATACCCCACGGAATCCGTATTTCTCCAGTGTCGGAGCTGCGATAGCCGAGTGTTCCTCACGTGAGTCGTCAAATGTTACCATCACCGGTTTGGTGGGTAGGGATTTGTTGTACACCAGATAGTCATATAATTGTGCCGGAGAGATGGCGTGGTATCCGCTGTCAGCCAATATTTTGATATGTGCTGCAAAGGTGGCAGGGCTGACCGTGTAGTCTCCTTTCTTTCCTTCGGTGATGCGGTGGTAACACAGCACGGGAATCTCCGGTTTGTCCATTATCTGTGCGACACTGTTTGGAGATGGTTTGCCGGTATCATTACCCTTCTGTTGAGGTTGTTGTGTTGACGGGGATGGTTTATCCTGTTTTGATGTCGCGTTGTTGCAACTTGTTAATGCAATGGTCAGCCAAAGGGCTCCGGCAATAAATAGCATTTGTTTCATGGTTCAATAGTTGTCTTTGATTAAACTTATGTGGTTTCAACGGTTTTTCCGTTGCGTCGTATTATTTTGTTTGAGTGATTGGTAAATGACCTCCTGTATTTTGGTGCGGATACCCATCTTTGCCAGCTTGTTGATGCTGTCGTTAGGATAGGTACGGTTACTCAGGAAAACAAAGATCAGATTGTTGACCGGGTCCACCCAGCAGCAGGTCCCTGTGTATCCCGTATGACCATATACAGCAGCCGGAGCCGAAGCGCAACAGGGACTATGGTTGGGAATGGTAGTAACTGGTTTGTCAAAGCCCAGTCCGCGTCTGCCGCTCGGGGAAGTGGTTGAGGTAAACAGGCGGCAAGTCTCTTCGCTCAGGTAGCGTTTGCCGTTGATTTCTCCCCGGTTAAGCAGCATCTGATAAACCAAAGCAACATCATGAGAAGTGGAAAATAGCCCGGCATTTCCAGATACACCTCCCAGAATGGCTGCGTCAGGGTCATGTACAAAACCTTGAATCATCCCGTTGCGAAGGAAATCCTTTTTCAACGTCGGGGCAATTTCTTCCCGGTTGTGGTTGCGCAATGGCAGATAGGACATCGACGCCAACTGCATCGGACGGTAAAACTCTGCATTGAGAAAACTGTCCATCGGCATTTTGCAAATGCTTTCCACCACCTCTTTCAATAGAATGAAATTGACACAACTGTACACGTATGTTTTGCTTCTGAGCGGAGTCCTGACAATCATCTGCATAGCAGAGTCGCGGACTTTACCGGTGATAAAGAAGCTGTCTGTCACCTGTAACGGAAATTGAAAAGAGGGTGTTTTAGAGACCCAATCCCCTTTGAACCGGTATTGAGGACCTACTACCTGGTTTATATTGTTTACAGATGTAAATCCATTATCTTTTCCCCCGGCCACAACCGGAAGTTTTCCATTTCTATCAATAGCCAGACTGTAAAAGGGTAACGATGCGGGTAAGCCCGATTCGTGGAAAAGCAACTCGGTAATGGTGATGTTTTCCTTGTTGGTGCCGCGGAGAAACGGCAGATATTGGGAGGCTTTGTCTGTCAGTTTGATAAGTCCTTTGTCGTAGAGCTTCATCAGGGCCAGTAATGTTCCTGTTGTTTTGGACAAAGAGGCCAGGTCGTAGATGGTGTTGGACGAAACCTTTTGATTGTTTTCGTACGTGTAGGTGCCAAAGCATTTATCGTAAACGGTATAGCCATCCCTGAGTATCAATACCTGGCAGCCCGGATAAGCTTTGGCATCAATGCCCTCTTTTACAATAGTGTCGATATGGGATAGCGTGGCGGAACTCATTCCGACATGTTCGGCTGTAACTGTTTGTAGGGAATGAATTCCCTTTTTGGATGTATTTTCAGCTATGCAATGACAAGCGGCAGCGCCAGTCAACGCAAATGCGATTATGTAAATGGATAGTTTTTTCATACCGGACAAAAATAAAACATTGATGCGAATCTGTTGACCACATCAATGTCGGGCTAAATGTAACTATTCTTTCAGTAAAATGATATTAACTCTGTGCCAAAAATAGTTTCAAAAGAGAATCTGATCAGAATCTTTTACCGAGGCAAATGCCGAGCCGCGGATAGCCATCAACCAATGTTCCGCCAAACAACCGGCCGCCGCCCAGACAGATTTCTCCGATTACTCCGTTGCGGTTCAGTATTTTAAAACCAACTGCAGCACCGCAGCCGAAATTGGTGGCTGAATTATAGCCGCTAACGTAGCTCTCATCGTTTGCATTAGTTCCTAAAACCGCTTTTTTCTGTCCTACAATAGCCATATTCCCTTCAATAAAGAATCCGGATGCTTTCTTTTCACCGAAATAGACTCGATAATAGGGTAGTGCGATGTTTCGGATTATGAGAATTCTGGGTTTATCCAGTGACATGGATAAAGCAAGTCCCACTCCCATATTGTCCGTAATAAACCGTTCGTAATTCAACTCTGGAAGTCCGATAATCGCGGAAGCCACATTTAGCCTCACCTCGTTATTGTCCGGCGTTTTTTGTGTTACATTTACCGGGTTTTCACTTTGGCAAAATGCAGTAATACTTGTGATTGTCAAAATGATGCTGGGGATAAGTTTCTTCTTCATTGTGTTATGTTTTAGTGATTTGTAATTCTGAACATCTCTTTTTCTGATGTATTATGGAAAATAATCATCCCCAGGGCTGCCAGAATAGCCATAAATGCCCCAAAATAAAACGGTGCATCTGCATTTACCTTATCGTATAAGATTCCCGCTATCAGGCTGGCTGGCAGAAGGGTTATCCCGAGTATGTCATGATATAAACCATATCCTGTTCCTTTTAATTCGGGACTGACCAGGTCTGAAATCATTGCCGTCGGTCAGAGCACTGTAGCTCCCGTAAATAATAAACAATCCAATGAAGATTTTGATGTCATGAAAATGGCCGAAAAGGAAATATGTCACGGCGTATATCAGGAAGCCGGCAATAATCAGCTTTTCCCTCCCGATTTTATCAGAAAGTTTTCCGATAGGAATGGCCAACATAACGGATGTCAGGTTGTATATCATGTATATAAAAGGAATCGCAGATTTTGAAATGCCGGTTTCCGAAGTCTTTACCAATAGAAGGGCATCGGTTGAGTTTCCCAATGAAAAGATAAATATCACGACTAAAAATAGCCAGAACTTCCGCGGCAGTTGCCTTACATTAAATTTATCGTTGTTAATACTGAAGGCAGAATGTTTTTCGTGGATAAGAAAAACAATGGTCAATACTCCAAGAAAAGCCGGGACAGCGGCCCAAATAAAAATATAACCATAGTTCATCGGAAAAATCCAAAGCAGAAGAGAGGCCAGAAATGGACCAGCAATTGCGCCGCTGTTATCCATGGCTTTGTGAAAACCGAAGTTGCGTCCTGCATCATTACCGGTTATGGAATTACTTATCAGACTGTCGCGAGGGACTGTCCGAAACCCTTTACCCGCACGTTCTATAAAACGCAAAACTAATACCTGTACAGGACGCACAGCCAATGCGTAAAAAGGAGTTACTAAAGTGGTTATGCCATATCCGATTATCATAAAAGGCTTATTCCTGCCAAGTTTATCGCTCCATAATCCCGATACGGCTTTCAATAGTGAAGCAGTACTATCAGCGACTCCCTCAATTAGTGAAATGGTGGTTTTCGAAGCGCCGATGGAGAGCAAAAACAGAGGTATGACGCTATACACCATTTTGGTTGAGGTGTCGGTGAAGAAGCTGGTAAGACCGGCGTAAAAAATATTCTTCTCTAATCCGAATAGTTTACTGCTTTTCATTCTGAAATTGGGGGAACGTAGCTGTATCTTAGAATATAACAATCGGGGGGCGGTTGAAATCACCGTTTTAAGAGATTATTTATGCGGATGAAAATGAGACAGGCGAAATCCCGATGGAATTCCGCCTGTCATATATTTGCCATATGGCGCTTTATTACAAGTTCACCACGATACCGGCATTAAACCAGTGTCCCGGTTGGCGAAGACCGCCCAGGTCATAGTAGGTAGTGTTGGTGATATTGGCACCTTCTACCTTAAGCGTGTAGTTCTTTTCCTTCCAGGTGAGTTTGGCGTCAAGAGTTGCGTAAGGTTTATAAGTGTATTGTGTGCCTGTAATTTCGGAATAGCTGTCGTTTCTGTCCCAAAGCGTTCCGATTACTCCTAATGCAAGTTTGTGGGTTAGCGCCAGTTGGGTGGAAGCGGTTGCTTTATTTTTCAAATAGCTCAGGGCGTATTTGGAAATCCAGTTCCCAGCCGGATTGTTAGATTGGAGGTAAGTATAGCTCAATTTGATGCTTTTTACCATTTTGTCCTGAGAATAGGCCGCTGATAATTCAACTCCTTGCATATCCAACTTGTCGTAGTTTACGCTGTACCATTTTTTTGTAGCATCTTTGATAACCCAGTCAATCTGATTTTTGGTAGAACGGGAGAATGCTGTTGCCGAAGCAGAAAAATGGTCCTTGTTAACCTCAAAACCAATGTCAAAAGATGTCGCTTTCTCCATTTTTAGATTAGGGTCACTGATTTGAGAAGCCGACTGGTAGTACAAATCTGTAAAGGTTGGAAAGCGTGTATTATGATTCAAATTTGCAATCAATTTAAACCATGGGAAAAGTTGATATTGAGCATTTGCTCCCCAAAGAAGCTGGTTTTCAAAGGAGGTTGTCAGATACCCTATATTTCCTTCAGCCTGGAAGTTTTTAATATACATCCTGTGTTTTAGAAATACATTTGTAGTCTCTCTTTTCTTTCCATATAGATAAAAGGCTCCCGGTTCTCCGGTTACAGGAATCTGTTTGCTAAGTTTATCTCCGATATTATTACTGTAAACATGACTGTACATGTAATCAATACCGGCAAATGTTTTACCTAAAGTTGAAATATAAGAGACGCAAAATGAGGCATTCCAATCATCTGTCGTATGGTAGAATATTTTCTTATAGCCAGGCATTGAAAATTTATCATAGACTTTCTTGTATGATATGTTTGAGGTGAAAGTCAGATTTTGCATAGACTTGTTCCAGCCAATTGAACTTATATATGATTTAGTTGCTTCACGTTGAAGTGAGTCATACTTAGTATAAAAGCTATTTGCTCCAAATGCCTTTTCCTGATAACCCGCCTGAAGGTCGAAGTTTCCGAATCCGTGGGCGCCTTGTTTCAGGTGGATAAATCCGTTTTGGGTATTGAAATCGGTATTGGCAGTGTAACCTTCTGAACGTTTCAGAGACGCTGCTGCAAACACATTGGTCAATCCCTGATGCAGGTTTCCGTTGAGGCGATACAACTGGTAACCGTATTCACCGGAATTGATTTCGGCTTTGAGGAAGTTGCGCTTCGATGAGCCTGTGATGAGGTTGATAGCTCCGGTCAATGCTCCGGGAGTGGTCAGGCCTTGCAGCAGGTTTACCTGGTCGATGATTTCGATGTCGATAGGAAGTCCGAGGTTCTGGTGTCCGGTACGGGAGTCGGTAAAATTGACACCATTGAGGAATACTAAGCTTTGGTCGAATGAACCGCCGCGGATAGAGAGGTCGGCTTGTACGCCGCGTACGCCACGCTCGCGAATGTCGATGCTGGCCGACTGGCGAAGGGCACTTTCGAGACTGATGACCGGTAATCGGTCTACATCACTTGTTTTAATGACCGGTAGGGTGGTATTGAGTCCTTGCAGACTTTCGATTTTGCTGCCCACCACGGTCAGCTCGCTCAGTTGCTGCTCACGTCCGGTACGTAAAGAATCTTTGGCCAGCGTGTTTTCTGCTTTGGCAGCAGGCACGGCAAGCATTGAAAAACCGGACAATAAAACGCCGATTCTCACCACTTTTCCCATGCTGGTAAATGCCGAATAATTCTTACGGGACCATCTGTTGAAGCTGATCTGAGCAAAATTTGTACGTTGATTTTGCATAACAAATTGTTTGGTTTATACTAAATTGTCGCTGCAAAGATACGGCTAAATTGTGAGTTGGATTGGTAGGACGTAAATAAAACGGGTGGATTGTCGTTGTAATGATATGATAGATAGTTTTATAGCGTTTTTATAGGGCTCTATTTTATAATTGGATTTGAAAGTGGAGAGATTCTCTTTGGTAAAGAATCCTGAACGTGATTTATCTATTTACCCATAATCAAAACTTTCAATTTGGAGAGGTTGCAAGTCCTCTCTTTTTTGTGTATGTTTGCATCTCTTTTGCTTCCGAGTGAAGCTGTTATTTTCAAACAATAATCATTCAAGATAAAATCTATTATTATGAGATTTGTAGTTTCAAGCACAGATTTTTTGTCACATTTACAGACGATTGGCCGGGTAATCAGTTCAAAAAACACAATACCCATTCTGGATAGTTTCCTGTTTTCGTTGAATGAAAACCAACTGACCATTACCGCTTCGGACGGTGATACTACTTTGGTGACCACTATGCAGGTAGCTGATGCGGAAGGTAACGGCGTATTTGCCATTTCTGCCAAACTGTTGCTTGATCCGCTGCGCGAACTTCCTGAACAGCCGTTGACGCTTGATATCAACGATGCCAATCTGGAGGTGTTTATCTATTTCCAAAACGGTAAGTATAACCTGATTGGCCAGCACGGTGAGGATTATCCGAAAAGCCCGGCTATCAAGGAAGAGCATACTCAGCTTAACATTGAAGCACAGGCATTGGCAAGCGGTATCAACAAAACTATTTTTGCAACTGCCGATGATGAGCTCCGCCCTGTGATGAACGGGGTATTCTTCGATATCACACCGGATGCGCTTACGTTCGTTGCATCTGATAGTCACAAGCTGGTTCGTTGCACAAACAACACTATCAAAGCCAACTCGGCTTCTTCTTTCATCTTGCCGAAAAAACCGGCAACCATGCTGAAGAATATTCTTCCGAAAGAGCAGGGAGCTGTATCCATCGCATTTGATGAACGTCTCGCACACTTTACTTTCTCTAACTATAGAATGGTGTGTCGCCTGATTGAAGGCCGTTTCCCGAACTACAACTCGGTAATTCCTCAAAATAACCCGTACAAGGTTGTCGTTGACCGTGTACAGTTGATGGCAGCGCTTCGTCGCGTATCTCACTTCTCTAACCAGGCCAGCAATCTGATTAAATTGCAGATTGAGAACAACCTCATCGTGGTGACGGCTCAGGATATCGACTTCTCTACTGCGGCTGAGGAATCTATCATGTGCCAGTACGGTGAAGCGCCTATCCGCATCGGGTTCAAATCATCGTTTCTGGTGGAAATCCTGAACAATATGGGTTCAAGCGAGGTTTCTCTTGAGCTGGCAGATCCTTCCCGTGCAGGTATTGTATTGCCAATGGATCAGGACGAAAACGAAGATCTGCTGATGCTGATCATGCCGATGATGCTCAACGACTAAATAGCATTTACAAAAAAGATAATCAATAAAGTAGTCAGGAGGACCGATTCCTCCCGGCTACTTTGTTCTGTTTATAACAACACCTCCGTAATGGGAGGAAATTCTTTCAAATAATCCTTTACCTATGCAATTAAATCTGCGGAATCCGCTTGTTTTCTTTGACCTGGAGACTACCGGAACAAACCCTGTTACTGATAGAATCGTTGAAATTTGCTACCTGAAAGTAAATCCAAACGGTACCGAAGAATCCAAAACCATCCTGGTAAATCCGGGAATGCCAATTCCTGCTCAGGCAACGGCTATCCATGGAATATCTGATGCCGATGTAGCCAATTGTCCGACCTTCAAAGAAGTTGCCAAGAATCTGGCCCGCGATATTGAAGGGTGTGATTTGGCGGGGTACAACTCTAACCGTTTCGACATTCCGTTGTTGGCGGAAGAGTTCTTGCGTGCAGATGTCGATATCGACCTGAGCAAGCGTAAATTTGTGGATGTACAGACCATTTTCCATAAAATGGAACAGCGCACACTTTCTGCCGCACTCAAATTCTATTGCAATCAGGATCTGGAAGACGCCCATTCGGCTGAGGCAGATACCAAAGCGACCTATGAGGTGCTCAAAGCCCAACTGGATCGTTATCCCAACCTGCAAAACGATGTTATCTACCTGTCAGAATTTTCTGCACACAATAAAAACGTGGACTTTGCCGGTCGCTTTATCTACGATGATAAAGGTGTGGAGATTTTCAATTTTGGTAAATACAAAGGAAAACCGGTGGCAGAGGTCTTGAAAAATGACCTGGGTTACTATGGCTGGATGATGAATGGCGATTTCTCGCTTCATACCAAAAAAGTGCTGACCAATATCAAGTTGCGCGAACTGAAAAAATAACGTGTTTGAAAGTTTCCTCACAGGAAGACAAAATCCAATAAACATGTCATTACAATCCAAAAAGATCGTACTCGGTGTAACCGGAGGGATAGCGGCCTATAAAGCGGCCAACATTATCCGGTTGCTGGTGAAGAAAGGGGCGGAGGTAAGAGTCATCATGACCCCGCTGGCCAAAGAGTTTGTTACTCCACTCACATTGGCTACTTTGTCAAATAATCCCATTTTGGTGGATTTCTTTGATCCGACCAACGGGGCCTGGAACAGCCACGTGAAGATTGGCCTTTGGGCAGATGCTTATCTGATAGCACCGGCAACAGCCAATACCATGGGCAAGATGTCGCACGGCATTGCCGATAATCTGTTGCTGACCTCTTACCTGTCGGCACGGTGTCCGGTATTTGTTGCTCCGACGATGGACCTCGATATGTATGCTCATCCGAGCACGCAGGAGAATATTGAGACCCTGCGCCGTCGGGGCAATCACATCATCGAACCGGGAACAGGCTTCCTGGCCAGTGGTCTTGAAGGCAAAGGCCGTATGGCTGAGCCGGAGGAGATTGTACAGGTTTTGGAAGACTTTTTTACTAAAAGCCAGGATCTGGCCGGTAAAAAAATCATGATTACTGCCGGTCCGACGTATGAAAAGATAGATCCTGTACGTTTTATAGGTAATTATTCATCCGGTAAAATGGGTTTTGCCCTGGCCGAAGAGTGTGCCTGTCGGGGTGCACAGGTGACTTTGGTGGCAGGACCGGTTGATCTCAAGACCAGTCACCCTGCCATCGAACGGATTGATGTAGAGTCAGCTGCCGAGATGTATGAAGCTTCCGTAAAGGCTTTTGCAACGGCTGATAGCGCCATACTCTGTGCCGCTGTGGCTGATTTTACGCCGGAAACGTCTGCCGACCAAAAGATTAAACGGGAGAAAGACGATCTGGTTATTCGCCTGAAACCTACCCGTGATATTGCGGCTGAATTGGGTAAATGCAAAACAGATAAGCAGGTGTTGGTGGGATTTGCCCTCGAAACACATAACGAATTGGCGAATGCCCAATCGAAGCTTGAGCGCAAGAATCTGGACTTTATTGTCCTGAACTCATTACAGGAAAAGGGTGCCGGATTTCGTCACGATACCAACAAAATCTGTATTGTGGAAAAATCCGGAGCAAAGACCGATTACGAGCTTAAATTGAAACCGGAAGTAGCTGCCGATATCATTGATAAGCTGGCCGGATATCTGAAATAAGAAATAGTCCAAAACAATAAAGCGTAAGTCTATGAAGCGCAACCTTTTATTATCATTCATGCTGGTGCTGGGTTTGGCAACCCTGTCAGCACAAGAGTTGAATTGCCGGATCCAGTTCAATACAGATAAAATCCAGGGAACCAACAAGCAGGTATTTACGACATTGCAGGGGGCGCTGATGGATTTTATGAATAATAAAAAGTGGACCAATGCCAGTTTCACCCAACTGGAGAAGATCGATTGCAGCTTTGTGATTACTGTAAAAACGGCTGATTTAAGCGCCAATACTTTTACCTGCGATTTGCAGGTGCAGTCGCGTCGTCCGGTGTTTAATTCGGTTTATACCACCTCGTTATTTAACTTCAAGGACCCCTCATTCGATTTTTCCTACGTGGAATCAGACCCGTTGCAGTTTACGGAAAACCGTTCGAATGGTAACCTGACCGCAGTCATGGCATTCTACGCCTATATTTTATTAGGTGTTGACCAGGACAGTTTCTCGCCTTTCGGTGGAACGGCCTATTTCAATAAAGCGAGTGAAATCATGAGTCAGGCTCAGTCCAACAATCTGAGCGGATGGGGCGCATTTGAAAATGCCAAAAACAGATATGCCCTGGTTTCTGCGTTTACAGACGAAGCGTCTAAAGGATTTCGCCAAATGTGGTACACCTACCATCGAAAAGGACTAGACGAGATGAGTACCAATACCGACAAGCCCCGTGCTGCCATTGCCGAATCACTGACTGCGTTAAAAACGCTGAACAGTGACCGTCCTGGATCTGTTTTGCTAAGCATTTTCTCAGATACCAAAATTGAAGAGGTAAGAGATGTTTTTTCAAAAGGATTGACCTCAGAAAAAGAGAGCGTACATCAGATTCTTACTGATGTATTTCCTGCACAGGCCAATCGTTACAGTTCTATTTTACAATAGAATTAGCCTATGTTGAAATCACTTTTTGTTCAGAACTACGCACTAATAGACCGTCTGGAGATTGATTTCCACGAAGGCTTTTCCGTCATTACGGGAGAGACTGGAGCCGGAAAATCCATCATTCTGGGCGCCCTTTCCCTTATCCTCGGACAACGAGCCGACAGCAAATCCATCAAACAAGGTGAAAACAAATGTGTCATAGAAGGTTACTTTGATATCTCCGCTTATTCACTGCAAAGCTATTTTGAGGAAAATGATATCGAGTACGATGCCAATACGACCATTCTACGTCGCGAGTTAATGGCCTCCGGGAAATCCCGTGCATTTATCAATGACACTCCGGCTTCACTGAACCAGCTTAAGGAGCTTGGCGCACGGCTTATCGATATCCATTCTCAACACCAGAATCTGTTGCTTTCGGATAATTCGTTTCAGCTTAGGGTGTTGGATATGATGGCGGGTAACCAGCCTTTACTGGAAAGATATGGCGTTGAATTTCAGCTTTACAGGAAATATAAATCGGAGCTCAAACGCCTGACCGAGCAATCACTGAAAGAGAAAGAGGAAGAGGATTATCTCCGCTTCCAGTTTAACCAACTGGATGAAGCCAAACTGGTGGAAGGTGAACAGGATGAGCTGGAGAAAGAGCAGGAGATGCTCATTCATGCCGAAGAGATTAAAGGAAATCTATATAAAATCTGCCAACTGCTGAGCAGTGATGACGGTGGAGTCGTTCAACTCCTCCGCGAAGCGATGCAGGTAGCCGGAGCGACGTCGAAGGTGTATGCCGATGGTGAAGAATTGGCTCAACGTCTGGAATCGAATTATATCGACCTGAAAGATCTGGCTACTGAGTCGGAATCCATGGCCGAAGATATCGAGTTTAATCCTGAACGATTGGCCTTTATCGATGAACGATTGAGCCTGATTTATCAATTGGAACAAAAGCACCGGGTGAAAACCGTGGAGGAACTGTTGTCCATCCGGCTGGAGCTGGATAACCGCCTATCCGTCATTGAAAACTCCGACGAAGAGTTGATCAAACTGACGGATTTGGTTGAAACACAGCTCGCTGTAGTCACCGGACTGGCGGCAGAGCTGACCGAAAAACGCAAAGCGCATGCCCCCCAATTGGCCAAAGAGTTGATGCTGAAAGTATCGCCGTTGGGGATGCCACATGCCAAAATAGAAATGGCTTTCGATACGAAGAAGCAACTCGACGATAACGGAGCGGAAGGAGTGGATTTCCTCTTCTCGGCCAACAAAAACGGACATCTGCAACCGGTAGCCCAGATTGCTTCGGGCGGTGAGGTTTCCCGTCTGATGCTTTGCCTGAAAGCGTTGATTGCTGATGCCAAAGCCTTGCCTATCATTGTATTTGACGAAATTGATACCGGGGTTTCGGGCGAGATTGCCGATAAGATGGGAGTGATCATGTGGGAGATGTCGCAGGTGATGCAGGTCATCAGCATCACACACCTGCCACAGATTGCCTCGAAGGGAAAACACCACTACAAGGTGTATAAAGAAGATAACGAACACTCGACGGCTACCCGTCTGAGAAAACTGGATACAAACGACAGAACAGCAGAAGTAGCGCGGATGCTGAGCGGGGCGGAACTGACTCAGGCTGCCCTCGAAAATGCGCAAGAACTGATTAATCAATGGAAAAAAGCGAAATGATTTTCGGCATTCGTGCCGTGATTGAGGCTGTGGAAGCCGGTAAAGAGATTGATAAGATTCTGGTAAAACGGGAGCTTCAGGGAGACCTTTCCAAGGAGCTTTTTAATGTTTTACGTGGAAAAAATATTATGGTTCAGCGCGTGCCGGGTGACAAGCTCAACCGTATGTCGCAAAAGAACCACCAGGGGGTGATTGCCTTCCTATCTGCCATTACTTACGATAAACTGGAGAGCATGGTTCCGTTCCTTTACGAACAGGGCAAAGACCCTTTCGTGCTGGTGCTTGACGGACTGACCGACGTGCGTAACTTTGGTGCTATTGCCCGTACCTGCGAATGTGCCGGTGTGGATGCCATCGTGATTCCGCAACGTGGTAGTGTGACCGTAAGTGCCGATGCGGTGAAGACTTCGGCGGGAGCCTTGCTGCATATCCCGGTTTGTCGTGAGAAATCGGCGGGAGAGGCTTTGCAATACCTTAAAGATTGCGGATTCAAGTTAATTGCCGTAAGCGAAAAAGGAACAATGAATTACACCCAGGCAGATTATACATCAGGTCCTGTGGCTTTGGTGGTAGGCTCTGAAGAGTCCGGTATTCCCCGCGAGCACATTGCAATGTGTGATGAGATGGTCTCCATTCCACAGTTTGGAACTATTGCGTCATTGAACGTTTCGGTGGCTACAGGTGTTTTGATTTACGAAGTGATTCGTCAGAGAGGTGCATTTTAAGTTATTCATTTCCCCAAAAAACTACTTACTATGAAAAAAGTAATTGCTACCAATCAGGCTCCGGCAGCCATCGGGCCATACAGCCAGGCTGTAGAGGTTAATAATATGCTTTTTACATCCGGTCAGATACCGGTTGACCCTGCCACCGGCGAGTTTGCATCTGACGATATCGTCGGCCAGACCGTACAGGTTTTTAAAAATATCAATGCTATCCTGGCAGAAGCGGGTTACACTATGGACAATGTGGTTAAGACCACAGTATTCCTTACCGATATGAGCTATTTTGCTGAGATGAATGCGGTATATGCCGAGGAATTTGGTGACAGCTTCCCTGCCCGTTCTACCGTAGCGGTAAAGGCTTTGCCAAAAGGAGCTTTGGTGGAAATCGAAGTGATTGCGGTGAAATAACTGACTGATACCCCTATCTAAAAAGAAATAAAAACCGGATTCTGTTAATGACGGAATCCGGTTTTTTTCTGTTAGTAATCCTCCCAAGACTGCAGCTCTATTTCTATGACTGTCATGGCAATTACTAAGAGTGCCAGATTCTTTTTCAAGAGATCATTCTTTTAATGGTAGGATTTCAGCGAGCTCGCATTTTATAGTACTATGAATTTATTCAATACAGAAAGTCCTTTCTTATTGCTGATTTGCAGGATGTAGCTTCCCCGTTGATACTCCGATGTATTCAGAGTCCATTGCGGGGGACTGATTTTTGTTTTTAGAATTTCCCGACCTTCCAGATTACTGATTCTTATCTCTGAAACCTCCTCCAGACCGGTAACAATTAAATGATTTGTTGCCGGATTGGGATAGATTCGGATATTGCTGTCCTTAGTCGTGTTTAAAGCAGACGGAGTGCTTTTGCCGGTCGTAACCTGGAAATTATCGAAATGGACATGAGCATTGAACGTACGCAGACCGACTTTGCCTGATATAAAAGGTTGCGGGTCGGTAAAGTCAATTTTGGGAGTATTCAGATCATCAACATACACCTTAATGTTAGCCCCTGCTACTACAACTTTCAGCGTATATTTTCTGTTGGTCGTGTAAGACCCTGCAGCTGACGCCAATTGGGTATAGTTGTAGTTCTGTTTTCCAAGAATGAGAGCTCCCGAGGCTAAAGTGACGAAATATCCCTGGTAAAAATCGGTTCCTAACTGGGAATTATTCCCTGCGCTGCCTAATGCCGGGTTATTCACCCTGAAGATCAGGCCGCCATTTATCACATCATTGTAAGTAATATCGGTCTGAAGACTATAGTCAGTCCATCCGGTACTGCCCAGTGTGCGTTTCCCATATCCGATGCTGCTTGCTTCACCCGATTCGATAGCCCATGTGCCATCACTGTAGTTCCAGTCAGAAGAGAAGGCAGATTGAAAATCATCCGTTTGGGTAAAGGCGTCGTTAGCAGCTTCCTGGAACTGAATCCGATAGAGACTGTAATTTCCGTCAATTGTTTCAATACGCAGGTTCTGATACCCTGCTGTTAAGTTCAACCCCTTAACCGTAAAGGTGCTAAAAGTGCTGTTGCTGCCGGTAGAGGGCAGTGTAACGATTCCGGTTAAATCCTTGTTATCCTGCCAGATTCTGATCTGTGAGGCTCCTGCTGAGGCGTAACGTATTCCGGCGTTATAGATACCTGTGGCTTTAATATTCACCCTGTATTTATACCATTCACCGGTCTGATTATCGGTTATCGCATAGCCGCCTTCGCTGCAATCGGATATATTGACGCTGTCATTCCGGATATATTTACTGCCTGAATTCCCAACAGTAACATCGTGATAAGCGATTCCTTCACCACCGGAAATGTAATGTACCGCTTCAATCGCTCCGGGAATGGGTTTGTATGTATCAAAAATACCGGAACCGTTTACCTGATTACTGAAGGCGATATATCCAAAACGACCTTTACTCCAACTGGTCATGTAGCCGATCTTTCCCCCGTTTAATGTACTTGTCACTGAGGATTTCAACATTCCATCGATAAAGAACTTATGTAGAGTGCCGGATTTTTCGATACGCAGACAATGCCAGGCGGAAGGAACAAATGCAGTGGATAAACTGTAATAACGGGGAGCTTCCCATACATTATTTACCTGGAAATTAATCTCCAATAGTTTGCTTGAACTGTGTATGACGGCTATCCCATAGTTGGCTTCATCGGTATATCCGAATATGGCTCCGGTACGTGACTGACTGTTGGAACAGCTGTCTTCGCAGAGATTAAATTCGGCTGTATAGTTGTCGGATGCTTTTTTAGTAGAAATGATTTTGTGCCAGGTTTCTGAGCTCTCTTTATAAGAGGTCTGTATTAAAGCGTCATTATTCTCAATGATCCAGTTTCCACCGTTTGGAGTCGTCCAATCTGTTCCGGTTTCCGTTCTGGCAAAATAATCGTACATATAGGGCATTGCGGATGCTTGTTGTGCCCAGGTAGTTGGGCCGAGTACCAGCATTTTATCCCCGTTCCAGGCAATGCGGTCATAATTTAAATGGCGGTAAGGTCCTACGCCATAATCGCCTGCCAGATTGTGATAGCTGAAGAAGTAAGTATCCAGGTCTGGACCAATAAAGGCTGTTCCATGTCCCAAACCGACAAAGTCTCCTTCGGTACTAACCAGAAGGGGATTTTGTGCGCTTTGAGCCGTAAAGGGATTGATTGGTCCTGAGCTATTCTTCGCATAATCGATTCTGTACCCTTTACTGATACAATGATTTCCTGTATAAAGCAGATAATATATTCCGTTTCGTTTAAATACGCAGGGACCTTCAGTCCAGTTATTACCCATACAGGTATTCAGGTTAATGTCATCACCGATAGCAGTGGGGGAGCTCATGGCACAACCCTGGATACCATTCATTCCGGCATGATAAAAGTACCAGTTCCCGTTGTCATTAATAAATACCGAACCGTCGATGCTTTTGCCCAGATTCCCGGTCGCGACTGTAAACGGGCCTGTGGGGCTTTTGCCGGTTAATACATAATGTCCGTTGCCTGCCGGTGAGGTGTACATATAGAAAGCGCCGTTCCAGTACACAACTTCGGGGGCATACGCAGTTTTCGTAACCGCATCGGTTGAGCAGGTGTAAGGCCCTGCCCAGTGAACCAGATCATTGGACGACCAGCATTTGATCCCTATGTTATTGTCTTTTGTGCTGCTATACAGATAATAGGTTCCACAGTATTTCATGATATAGGGGTCGCCGATTCCGTACAGATACCATTCACCCGAAAGAGTCATGGGATTCGTCCAGCTTTGCGCCTGAACGTTAAGAAAAAGAGTAAAAATCCCCATCCAGAGGAAGGGGCATTGATTTACCCTATAAGGGTTTCTGTTTACTCGAATTCATACGCATTCAGAGAACTACAATGAAAATGTTATTGATTGTTCACTGATTATACATAGACTATTTTCAGGCAAACCCGTAAAACGTCTCTGACCACGCCCTTAGGACGTGGTTTTCTAAGCTGAAATAAATGTAAATGCAATTGAAACAAGAGTTTTCATGGATATATAGTTTGTGGATTTTATGGCTATGCGGTAATAGTGACAAAATTATTCTGTCAGACTCGAAGGGAATAACTGAATCTCATTGCTGTCCCATTAAAATCTAAAAAAGGTCTTTGATATATTTGAAATTTAGTCAGTTATAGTCGTTTTTGAATTAAACGGATTTCAATTTGCACTTTTGCACTTCATAATACGATTTGCAAATGC